>DUCA01000089.1:347-5110 GCA_012960055.1 Cycloclasticus sp. | reverse complement strand
TACGATTTAGGTAACCATTGTTCATTATTCAATATGGTTTCAAAAGCCTCAAAAATAGTAATCATTGCCTCGGACTTAGGCACAAAGCCAAGTACACCCACTTTTAACGCGCGAGCAATCGTAGAGGGGTCAAATGTGGCAGAAATAATCGCCACCGGAATATCTGGGAAGCTTCTTTTAAGGCGCTCAAGCCCTTCAATACCAATAGAGTCTGGTAAGCTCAGGTCAAGCAAAACAAGTTTAATGTCAGAGTACGAGCGCAACAAACTAAATGTGTCTTTAACCGTATCCGTGGTTAAAATATTAGCCTGCGGTTGTAGCCGTTTAAGTAATTGGACCGACGCCTCGCGAAACATGGGGTGGTCATCGGCAATAATAATAGATGATACGCTCATAAATATATAGATAGAAAAGAAGTAAAATAATTGAAAAAATCATATCACCCAGCTATATAGAACACGAGAGCTTGTTGTCAAATAGGCTCAATATAATACTTTAGTCTAATAGATGTTTTGCAACAAAAACGTAAGATACTGTTGTCGAATAGCGACAATACAACCTAATAAAGGGGAACATATGAATAATAAAATAATAGCAGGAGCAGTAGCTGCAGCCGTTATTGGTTTATCGCCAATGACTGCAAGCGCTGTAAACTTTAAAGACGTTATGGCTGGCAAGATGGATTTCAGTATTGGCGGCTACCTTAAGCTAAACGCAATAAGTTCAGATTACTCAGCTGGAGATGTTGCTGATACAACGGGCGGCAACGCATTCTACTTTCCAGGAAGAATACCAACGGACGTAGATGGCGGCGGTGCAGGTTCTGGTGAAAACAGTAACGATTTGGATTTCTCAGCCCAAGAATCTAGAATTAATTTTAAAGTCTCACAAAAAATCGACGGCCATTCTTTATTAGGCTATCTTGAAATCGATTTTATGCCGGTTAGTGGCGCCGGTACAGCTGGTAATGAAATTATTTCAAACAGTACTAACCCACGCTTACGTCATGCTTTTTTCAAGTTTGACAACTGGTTGTTTGGCCAAACATGGTCAACATATATGGATGTGGGTTCGTTACCAGAGTCAGTTGACTTCTTAGCGGCTTCTGAATCGGTGGTATTTAACCGTCAACCCCAAATTCGTTACACATCTGGCGCGTTTCAAATAGCACTTGAAAACCCAGAAGCGTTTAATAGCGATGGCACTGATCGTGATGACAGTAATTTACCTGACTTAGTTGCGAACTACACAATGAAAGGTGACTTTGGTCACGTGCGTTTAAGTGGTTTGTTGCGTGAGGTTGTTGATATTAATACTGCTTTGGGTACCGATGAGTCTGAAGTTGGCTATGGTGTTGGTCTTACTGGTAAGTTGAATGTTGGTAAAGATGATTTTAAATACTCATTTCAATACGGTGAAGGTTTAGGTCGTTATGTTGGCTTGGCGTTACCAGTTGATGGAACCATCGCTGCTAATGGAGATATTGATTTATCTACAACAACAGCATTTACGTTAGCTTATCGTCATTGGTGGACTGATAAAGTACGTTCTAGCATTATCTACAGTGATTTAGACGTAGATTATGATTCAGCAACGCCAATAGCATCTACAAGTAGTTCAGAAAGCATTGCGGTTAACTTAATGTATTCACCAGTAAAGAATGTTACGTTAGGTGTTATGTATCTTCATGCTGAACGTGAGTTGGATAACGGCGCTGAAGGCGACTTAACTCGTTTGCAAGCATCGGCTAAATACGCTTTCTAAGATTATTAGAATCGTATGTAGATAGATTGCTTAGGCAATGAAATTAGAGCCCCTTAGCTAAACTAAGGGGCTTTTTTATCGGTGGAGTTTTTATGTATTCGCGCGTACTTTGTGTGCAAAAAACATAACATGACTATGCTACAATCCGTAGAAATTAATGAACAATGGGCGTTTTTATGAAGAGTAAATTAATGGTTATTTTTAGCTTATGTGCTGTGTTTGCTATGAGCGCAAATGCGTCGGAGCTGAGAATCCCAAAGACATTCGAGTTTTTAGCTATAGACGGTGAAGATGTGGGTGGGTGGTTAAGCACACCTCGCTCAGTTGCGCTGGCACCAGGGCAACATAAAATTGCGCTGAAATACGATGTGGCTATTGAGGGTGACAATCCAAGAATACAGGATTTTATTAGTTCAGAGCCCATTTTGGTGACCTTGACCATTGAGCGAGACAAGAACTACCGTTTAGTGCCGCACTCTTCTATGAAGTTTTCCCCGCGTGAGTTTGCAGAGAATCCAAGAGTAAAAGTAGTGAGTAGTGATGGCGCTAATGCCAAAGCGGATGTGGCTTTATTGGTTAAGAAAGAACAAAGTAAATGGGCAAAAATGACGCAAAGTTATGATGCGCCGGTTGCTTCTCAAGTAAGTGATATGGCAAAACTAACTGGCGCTGCTGCTTCGGCAAGCACCATCACTTCAGCGCCGGCTATTGTGTCTAACGGTAGCCCAGCCTCTAGTATGTTGGTTTATTGGTGGAATCAGGCGGATCAAGCAACCCGTGATGCCTTTATTAAGCAAATCAGTAAATAAGCAAAGGCTGCATTAAAGCTAGACTTTAGTCTTATATCTATTTAAGGGCGTGGGGCTATAATTATTAGTAGTTAGAATGTCTCAACATTTTAACCTCCTCAGGTTCGAAGAGCCGACTCAGAACCCACCTTAATTTGGTGGGTTTTTTTTGCCATGTGTTTATTGCAACATGGGTTTAGAGGAGTGCTGCTACTAAGGTGTCACGCCCGCTCGTTTAATAAACAAACATCGATTATTGTATTTAGCGCGGCATTGTTTCTGCGTTAGGACAAAATGAGAGGCTCTAAGGGCGGCTTATAAAACGTTATAAGCACTTACGCCTAGCGAGGATGCCTTTTATGGCTAAGTTGTGATCTGTCGGCCTAATCGCTTTTAGGCTTCGTTGCCACTCGAGAGGCGTACAAGCCAACTTCAAACAGTAACCACATGGGAACGGCTAATAGGGTTTGTGAGATAATATCAGGTGGGGTAAGGAACATACCAATAATGAAGGTGCCTACCACCACATACGGCCGTTTTTCAGATAATTTATCCGGTGTTGTCACGCCTGTTCTAACCATTAAAAAGGTAGCGATCGGTATTTGGAAGGCTAGACCAAAAGCAAAAAATAGCGTCAGGACGAAATCTAAATATTTGGTGATATCGGTCATGACCGCTACGCCTTCAGGTGCAGTCGCGGTAATAAATTGGAAAATAAGCGGTAAAACGACGTAATACGCAAATGTAACACCAAGATAAAACAACAGAGTACCAATGCTGACCAATGGAATGGTAATTTGTTGTTCGCGGTTGTATAAGCCCGGGGAAACAAATAACCAAACCTGATAAAAGATCCAAGGAATGGTAATAAACAGCGACAGCATCAAGGTTAACTTGAAGGGAGTTAAAAAAGGCGAAATAACTTCAATGGCCACCATACTGGTGCCTTCTGGCATGTGTATTAACAGTGGTTGCGCGAAAAAGGCATAAATATCATTAGCAAAAGGCAATAACGGAAGCAGAACAACAACTATGCCTAGTAAGGCGTGAATTAAACGGGTGCGTAATTCAACAAGGTGCGTAACAAATGTCGCACCTTCCAGATGTTCAGTTGGAAAGACGTCTGTGTTATCAGTCGGTTCAGCGGGCATAATATCTCAGCAAGTTATAAGCAGGGTGAAAGGCCAGAGCTAGTCTTTTTTATCAGAGCTATCAGAATCATCTTGTACTGATTTTTGATCGTCAGGTTCTTTTTCTGTGTTTTTTTCGCCATCGTTCATCGCGCCTTTAAAACCTTTAATTGCGCCACCCAGATCGCCGCCTAAGTTCTTTAGTCGCTTAGTACCGAAGAGTAACAAAACGATGACCAAAATAATAACGAGTTGCCAAATACCAATGCCAGCCATATACGTGCCTTTTAAGTTGTGAAATTGTTAATGATTATATTCTATATACAAATGTTGTTAACTTATAGGGCAGATGCAAATTAATCTTGTCCTATACCACCGCTGTGGTGACGTGTATAAGTTAGTCATGTTACGGTGCTTTACGTGTTGATCTGCAACCCCGTGTATCTGACTGTTACACTAACGCTAATGCCAGCAGAAAGATTGATATTGTTGGCAGAAAAGATAGTTCAAGTTTAACTTGGGCAAGCCATAATCAGTACGGTGTGAGAGCGGCATCTTTAAAAAATTTCACTTAAAAACCTTTCTTACCTCATCGTATTTAGCCGTGATGGCATATACGTTGTTATACCCCATTTCTAATAATCTACTGGCGGCTAAGGATGCACGACCTCCGCCACCGCAGTGGGTGAGGATAATAATGTCTTCATTAGGGCAATGGCCTTGTATTTTCATTTCTAATAAACCGCGTGGAATATTGACTGAACAAGTCAATTTTGATTCATGCGCTTCAGCCGGCTCGCGTACGTCAATAACGATAATGTTGTCATTGTTTTCTAATAGTTTTTTGGCTTGCTGAGGATCAATGCAATTAATGTTCTTTTGCGCCTCGGCTATAAATTCACTGGCGGGTTTTATCATGTTGGTTTCCTGTTTGCTTCGCTTTATAACCAAGGGGATTAGTTTCCTGAAGCGGCTTAAAAAGCATATCCGCTATGTCAGCGGGATAACGCTTATAATAATCCCATTATGAAGGCTAAATCAATCACCGCAGAAAACACGCTCAACGACATTCAGTATCAGC
>DUCA01000089.1:0-337 GCA_012960055.1 Cycloclasticus sp. | reverse complement strand
TGCGTGATGGCTTTGTGAAGGTATCCAGTCTTGTATCGCGCGAGCTGTGTAAGCGTATGGTGGATGTTGTTGAAGCGTCCATTGAACCGGCGCTCGGCCCATTGGAATATGAGGCCGAGGTGCATTACCCTGGCGCGCCAAGCAATAGACGCTGTGACGGTGGTAATACGCCTCGGCGATTGTTGCACGCGTACGCACGCGATGACGTGTTTCGTGATTGGGCCTGTACGCCTACGGTGGTGAAAAGGGTAAAGCAGTTAATCGGTGTGAGTGATGTGCTGTTAACGCAAAATCACCATAATTGTATTATGACCAAGTTGCCCGTGTTCAGCAGCCA
>DUCA01000088.1 GCA_012960055.1 Cycloclasticus sp. | reverse complement strand
CGTATCGCCACGTTGAGTTGCCTCAACCATTTTATCAACGATATGTTTTGGTGTCGGCTGGTCGGGATTACCCATGCCAAAATCGATGATATCTTCACCTGCAGCTCGCGCTTGTGCTTTTAAGTCATTAACAATGTTAAAAACATAGGGAGGAAGTCGTTTTATTCTTGCAAAGTCATGCATGGTTATTCATCTTTAAAGCGAAGTGGGATACTAGCGCGATACAGTAACCACCAGCATTTCAACTGTCAACGGAAAAATAGTACACGCTGTATTTTAGTGCAGAAGAACTGAGGGCGACAAGCCTTCATTTTCTAGGATTGATTTGAGCGATTTAAGTGCGCCCATCTGAATCTGTCTAACACGTTCACGTGTGACGCCCATTTCATTAGCAACTTGTTCTAGGGTTGAGGGATGATGTCCTCGAACACCAAAGCGACGCGAAATTACTTCTCGTTGCTTATCACTTAACAATTCCAGCCATTGATCCAAATTATCCCGAATCTCTTCAAGTTGCAGAATGTCTGTGGGTTCTTTTGAATCTTCATCCGCAACTGTATCGAGTAATTGTTGATCACTATCTTCTGAAATAGATACATTCAGTGATGATGTTTTATCCGCGTGCATACGGAACATCTTTTCAATAACCTCTACGGATTTGCCCGTGACTTCAGCCACATCTTCAGCACTGGCTTCACGGTCAAGTTCTTGGCTTAACTCACGAGCTTTTCGGAGATAAATATTCATCTCCTTAATGATATGAATTGGCAAACGGATGGTTCGTGTTTGATTCATTATCGCTCTTTCAGTGGTTTGGCGAATCCACCAAGTCGCATAGGTCGAAAACCTAAAGCCCTTCTCGGGGTCAAACTTTTCTACTGCGCGTATCAAGCCTAAATTACCTTCCTCAATGAGGTCTAACATCGGTAGGCCACGATTCATGTATTTTTTGGATATTTTAACGACAAGACGCAAGTTACTCTCAATCATACGCTGTCTAGCGGGCTGGTCGCCTTGTTGAACGAGACGGCCAAAATGAATTTCTTCTTCGGCTGTTAGCAACGTAGATTTGTTTAACTCGTTTAAATAAATCTGAGTTGAGTCACTACTTCTAGCACTCACTTTTTTAATTTTATCTGCTTCTCTGCTGTCTAAAACCAACTTATTTTTAGGTTTTTTCACTTTAGTATTCCCTTACTTGCTATTCCCTAAATTTCGGCATGTACTTAACTACCGAAATAGTTTTACCGTATCGTCTCATTTCAAAAAACAAAATCCGGCGCTTTTTATTATCGATCCCTATCTCAGCTATAGCTTGGCCTTTTTTGACGACACTCCCTTCTTTAACTAATAACCGCTTATTGTATCCATACGCAGTTAAAAATTCATTGTCGTGCATAATGATTAAAAGATTACCGTAACCCTTTAAACCATTGCCTGCGTAAACTACTTTACCACCTTCACTACTTCTTACCAACTCTCTTGACTTACCTATCAGTAGCACGCCAGATTGAAGCGCGCCTCTTTCCAACTTCCTAACCTTTATCGGCCATTGCCATGTTAACTTTAACCTGGGTGACCTTTTACTTGAAGTCGTCTTTATTACATGTTGTTTGCTAATCGTTTTTTTTGATTTCGCTGGTAATGATCTTGGGGGCTTTACGGTTTTTTTCTTAGCGATTAATGTTAACTTCTGTCCTTTGTAAATCGTATAAGGTGGACTTATATTGTTCCACTTGGCTAAATCTCGAAAATTTTTATCCCTTTGCCAAGCAATTGAATACAAGGTATCACCTAGTCGCACCACATGCGTTGTTGCAGAACTGCCTCTAATTTTATTGTTATTAAAGACGGGGGCATGTACCTGGGGCGAAGCGCAGGAAATAAGTGAAAGGACGAGAAGTATTCCACACAGCGAAACAAAAAGTTCCCGTTTAATGTTCAACTTAGTCGGTTAATAAAACTTATAAATGAGAAAACCAGTGACAAGGACCAACGTCACCATCCAACCTATTCGTTCAATGTAGTTGTTTAATTTATCACGTAAGCAATCACCACCCAACGACACAAGAAAGGCCACTAAGAAAAACCGTGCTCCGCGCCCGATAATGGATGCGATAACGAATGGCAAAAACAACATACTGAGCATGCCCGCAGTTATCGTAAACAGTTTGTATGGAACAGGTGAGAACCCGGCGATGAAAATAGCCCAAAAACCCCACTCATCGAACCAGCGTTTAACCAATTCAAATTCCCCCTCGTACTTCATCGATGAGATAAGAGGTTCGACTAATTCAAATGAATACATGCCAATGAGGTAACCAAATACGCCACCAGCAACCGAACCCAGCGTGGTTAATAAAGCAAAGTAAAAGCCCCTCGAGGGCTTCGCCAAACACATAGGCGCAAGCATAACGTCGGGCGGTATTGGAAAAAAAGAAGACTCGGCAAAGCTCAACGCCAGCAGAAACTTATTGGCTCTAGGGTGCTCCGCCCATGATAGTACTTTATTATATAAACTCTTAAACACGGTTAATTCCCTTACGCTTTACCTTTTAAAAAAGGCACAAAACTGACTGGTTCAATCACCTCAACCTCGTAAGCAGACTCTGTGCGTGTAACACGTTGTAACACTTGCTTCCCTTCTTTGCCGATGGGTATCACTAATTTTGCGCCAATGACTAACTGTTCTAGCAAGTGAATAGGGATTTCTTCTGGTGCTGCTGCAGCTAAAATGCCTTCGTAAGGGCCACAAGCTTTCCAGCCCCAACCACCGTCTGAATGTTTAAAGCTAATATTCCTAAACCCCACCTCCGCCAATACTTTTTTTGCTTTTTCTTGCAAAGGACGAATACGTTCGACCGAAAAAACCCGAGAGACAAGACTAGCCAAAATAGAAGATTGATAACCAGACCCTGTGCCCACTTCTAAAACGTTTTCTGGCAGGCCATCTTCGATAAGCAACTCCGTCATTCGCGCAACCATATACGGTTGGGAGATGGTTTGTCCATGGCCGATGGGTAATGATGTGTTTTCGTAAGCACGGCTTGCAAGAGCCTCAGCGACAAACAAATGACGCGGCATTTTACGCATGACAGATAAAACACGTTGGTCTTTAATGCCGAGTTCTTGCAATTGTACGATCAGGCGGTCTCGCGTGCGCTGGGATGTCATCCCTATCCCCAAGTGATTACTCATGCGACATACCATCAATCCAAGCACTTAAACCGGCTAAGCGTTTATGGTTCGTCAAATCAATCTGCAACGGTGTTATTGAAACATAGCCATTATCCACGGCATGAAAATCTGTGCCCTCACCCGCATCTTGATGCGCACCTGGTGGCCCTACCCAATAGATTTTTTGATTTCTTGGATCTCGTGCCTCAATCACCGGTTCAGAACGGTGACGTTGCCCTAATCGGGTTGTTTTAAAGCCTTTTAATTCTTTTACAGGTAAGTCAGGCACATTAACATTCAAAATGGTGTCTGACGGTAAACTAGACGTCATCAAGTGATTAAACAAGCGGGCAGCGACATAAGCCCCCGTTTCATAATGCTTAGGCTGACTAACACTCATTGAAATGGCGATGGATGGTAAACCTAAAAAACGGCCTTCTGTCGCTGCGGCAACCGTACCTGAATACAACACGTCATCACCCATATTTTCGCCATTATTGATGCCTGAGAAAACAATATCAGGTTCGTCATCCAGCAAACCGGTGATGGCGAGGTGCACGCAGTCAGTAGGCGTACCATCAACACTAAAAAAACCATTCTGCATTTTTTGCACACGCAGCGGCATCTGTAACGTAAGCGAGTTACTAGCCGCACTTCGATTTCTATCGGGCGCTACCACGGTGACCTCTGCCAAGCCTGATAACGTATCTGCTAAAACAGACAACCCAAGGGCGAGGTAGCCATCATCATTACTGATTAAAATATGCATAACAGTGATCTAAAGAACAACATGTGTTTAATTTGATAAATGCTAAAATCATATTATGCCTGAAGATAAAAACAAAGACCTCAGTTCAACGGAGGATTCACGCTTATTTAGAGAGACACTGGGCGATGTAAAGCCCATCACATCAGATAAATACAACCATATTGTTGATCTGCCCAAACCACGGCCAAAAAAGAAACGTTTTGAATCAAGCAAGCAAGTATTCGACACACCCGAATACCGGCCTTCAGGTATTCAAAGTGAAGACCGTGTGTTTTATGCCAAACAAGGCATCAGAGACAAAACCATACGTCAATTAAAGCGCGGTAAGCTTATCGTTGACGACAAAGTAGACTTGCACGGTTTAACACAAGCCGAGGCGCATCAATACTTAGATGCGTTTATTTTGCAACAAACAGAACAACATCATCGTTGTGTTTTAATTGTGCATGGCAAAGGGATGGGTTCTTCAAGTCAATTTCCGATATTAAAAAACATGGTATTTAATCAACTTAAAGCACATGAATTGGTGTTGGCTTTATCATCTGCACAGCAACGTGATGGTGGCGCCGGCGCTCTTTATGTACTATTGAAGCAACCTTAACTACGCAACGTAGACAGACAGTAAAAACACACCCAACACCAAGCGGTAAATAACAAACGGTAACATACCCACTTTCTCAAGCAGTTTGAGGAATATGTCGATACAAGCGAATGCACTAACAGCCGACACAACAATACCCATGCAGATGGCGAACCAATCGACGGCCACCGAGCTTTCGATTAAATGCAGAGTTTTTAAACTACCGGCTAAAAATATAAGTGGCACTGACAACAAAAAAGAAAAGCGCGCGGCAGCTTCTCGTGTCAGCCCTAAAAACAAGCCGCCTGTCATGGTAATGCCCGAACGGGATGTGCCTGGAATTAACGCCAGAACTTGGTACAAACCCACAATCAATGCATCTTTAACGGTTAGTTTGTCTTGCTCCCTTACCCGCTCACCAACGGCATCAGCACGCCAAAGCAACAGGCCAAAAACAATCGTTGCTACGGCAATCACTATGGGGGAACGAAGGTGCGTTTCTATGAAATCACCTAACAATAAGCCCATTAAGCCAACGGGTATAGTGCCAATGATAATCAACCAGGCTAAACGACTGTCTTGAGAATGTTGCTGCTTGAAAACAGAGTTGAACCAACCAACAATAAGGCGCGACAGGTCTTTTCTAAAATACGTTGTAACGGCCAA
>DUCA01000087.1 GCA_012960055.1 Cycloclasticus sp. | reverse complement strand
TACCACGAACAACAACTGGAACAATTAGGGCTCGGCAAGAACCGCGAGAACATCGAGTTTTTCCAAGGTGACGCCACCAACCTAAAACCACAATTTACGGATTACGATTTAGTCTTAGCTATTAACCTGATTGATAGGCTACGCACCCCCGCCGTTTTCCTAGGTGACATTCGCCATAGAATTAACCTTGGCGGCTTACTGGCCATCGCATCACCCTATACCTGGTTAGAAGAATTCACCCCAAAAGAAAACTGGTTGGGCGGCATGCGTAAAGATGGCGAACCATTCTCAACCCTAGACGGGCTAAAAGAACATTTGGGGCAACACTTTAAACTGGTCAACGAACCCACTGACGTACCGTTTGTTATTCGCGATACCTGCCGTAAATTCCAACACAGCTTTAGTCAACTAACCATTTGGGAACGCATATCGTAAAAATGACAAAATCGTCCGACACCCCGGTTACCATTTCCATTGCGCGCAAAGTAGTAGCGGGCGCAGAAACGCAATACGAAGACTGGCTACACCGTATTTCAGAGGTGGCGATGAAATTCCCCGGCCACCAAGGCGTGCACGTATTAAAACCCTCTGGAAAAACCGGTGGCGAATACGTACTCATTGTCGGCTTTAGCAGTTACGCACACCAAAAGACGTGGGAAGAATCACAACAACGACAACAGTTTATCGATGAGCTTGAAGAAAAAGAACTCATCGAAGGCTGCACGAAAATAAAAAAAGTATCCGGCCTAGAGTTTTGGTTCACGTTGCCTGAAGT
This sequence comes from Cycloclasticus sp., assembly GCA_012960055.1. Lineage (GTDB taxonomy): Bacteria > Pseudomonadota > Gammaproteobacteria > Methylococcales > Cycloclasticaceae > Cycloclasticus. The sequence continues at coordinate 4,448 of DUCA01000087.1, read as the reverse complement.
TCCCACTCACGCCGCCCCCAATAGACACAAAATGGCGTTGGTTCTCATCGTCGTCGTGTTTAGTTTATTATTCGCCATCAATCTTATTTTTGGCCAATGGCTGACCGCATTACCGCTTGCATTAAAGTTGGCGGTGATGGTCACCGGACAAGTGTTATTGATGACGTATTTTGTTATGCCGGTGGTTACCCGACTTTTAAAGGGCTGGCTGTATCGCTAAGGTAGTTTTCTGATGCGGCTGTACCGGCCTGTTTCTAGGCAAGTTCCACAACAGACATTTAAAAGAAAGTCGCTTTACTGAGTCAAAACTCAAAAATAAGTAAAGCCAACAGTCTCATTAAGACTAGTTAACTTTCCTTTTTCTTATGCAGAAATATAACGGCCACACCCGCCAAAAAAGAACCTGACGCCATAATAATGGCCACGTTTTCAAAGGCTAAGCCAGCTGCGAATAAAAAACCAGGAATCATCGGACCAATAACAGCCCCGCCACGACCAACACCAAGCACCATGCCTGAACCTGAGCCTAAAATCGATGAGGGAAAACTGCTTGCAAACAGCCCAAAAAAACCTGAAATAGCTGCCATGACAAAGGTGCCAGCAAAGAAGCCCATCATTTTCATATTTACCATGCTGTCCGTAAAGTGTGGAAATAGAGCCACGCCTACTGCTGTCAGCATAAGGCTCGCCAACATCAGCGACCTAATTGGTATAAATCGAGCGCATATACTTATACCCATGGAGCCAAGTATGCCGCCTAAACTGGCGACACCTAGAACTTCAGTAGCTTGAGAGACCGTGTAACCTAAATCCGTAACAGCCGTTGGCAGCCACTTTACAAAGTAATAGTACGTCATTACATTTGCGAAATACGCAAAGCATAATAGCAAAGTGATAAACCGCAAGTCCGGACTAAACAAACTTTTCATCCCAACGGCTTCCGCTTCTTGTTTATCTGCCGATGGTAGCGAGTCAGGTGGCGCATGCCCCAATCGACCCATGATTTTTTGTATCTGTTCTAAAGCACCTACAGGGCGCTTACGATTTAAAAATGAAATTGTTTCTGGTACATAAAAATAAACTAGGGGGATGAACAGAAAGCTCAAAAAGGTACCCAGATAAAAGGCAATACGCCAATCATACTGTTTAAGTAAAGGCGCAAGAAAGGTTGCGCCAATATAAATGCCGAATGGAAACCCACCCGCAACGAGAGAGACCGACATAACTCGGTTTTTATCATTACAAAAATCCGAACATGTCGCCGTTGCTGTTGCCATAATGCCTCCTATGCCTAAACCAGTAACCAAACGAGCCGCACCCAGTACGTAGATATTTGGCGCAAGACCAGCAACGAACATACCAAGGGTAACAATAGTGATTCCTGCCAACATGGTAAGACGTCGTCCATGACTATCAGCAAATGACCCAAGAAAGATAGCCCCCCCAGCCATACCAGCTAATTCTATCGACAACACAATCCCAAGGACAGATTTCGATAACCCCCACTCTTGAGTGATGCCTGGGGCAGCAAAGGCGATGGATAAAACATCATAGCCATCCAAAGCCAATGTGCCGATGCAAATGGCAACAATGACCCACTGCCCAATATTCATTGGATCGGTTTTCAGTCGCTCCAATGCGTTTACATCAATTGCCATTTTGCTTCCTTATTTTATTTAAAATTTGCTTGGTCGCACCCATCAGGTGTTAATACCCAAGGCAGCACCCCAGATAAAGATACAGTCTAGTCCATTCTCAACCGAGTAACACCCCCGATTTTTTGTGGCTCGCATCATCGATCCCTTTATCATCAATGCGGCTGTAGCCTTTGCATTTAACCTTCCGTTATACTTTAGCCAAACTTACAGATAACACCCGACATGCAAGCAGATATTTTAACCACCATCATTCTTCCCGCATCGCTATTTATCATCATGTTTGGCATGGGGCTGACGTTGCGATCTACAGATTTCACCCGCGTTTTCAAACAGCCTAAAGCGGCGATTATTGGTCTATCAGCACAAATGGTTGCGCTACCCATCATTGCATTTTCAGTGGCTGTGCTTTTTAACTTACCGCCAGAATTAGCTGTTGGGCTTATGATTATTTCTTTTGCTCCCGGCGGTGCAACATCAAATATGTTCACTAACTTTGCTAAAGGCGATGTCGCGCTATCCATTAGCCTAACCGCTGTAGCCAGTTTAATAACACCCTTTACCTTGCCCTTGTTTACCTTATTGTCGATGGACTATTTCATCGGCAGCGGTGAAGCATTCAAGCTTCCGCTACTAAAAACCGTGATGCAATTATTGGTTATATCTGTTGTACCGGTCATTATCGGCATGTTGATGCTATCGAAATGGCAAAAAGTAGCGGGTAAAACCGAACCGGTTATCAAGGTGTTTTCTATTGTGTTTTTATTCTTAATCATTGCGGCGATTATTTTAAAAAACAAAGAACACATGGCAGACTTCTTCTTACAAACAGGGTTTGCAACGTTAACGTTAAATATTCTAGTCTTGGCTTTAGGTTATGGGTTAGCCAAGTTTTTCAAGCTATCGCGTGCACAATCAGTCTCCATTGGCTACGAAGTAGGCATTCAAAATGGCACGCTGGCCTTATTAGTAGCAGGCACTTTAATAGGCAATAGCACGATGATAATTCCTGCTGTTACGTACAGTATTTTGATGTTTTTTACGGGCTTTTTGTTTGGCTTACTGCTCAAAAAGTATTCGTCTGACTAAAACCCTATTCGACAGCTTATAAATTCCTAGCCCTCATAAACGCATACTCAGACACATCTGACCAACGCATCACTTGCTTTTGAAAACCGCTGTACGAGGCGTATACCTTCTGCGAAAAAGCATCTCTATCCACTATTTCCTGCACCACCTCGTTTGACAACGCATGTAATTTTCTCAACACATCATCTGGCAACGGTTTTAAGTTAACGCCATGTTTATTGACTAAGGTACCTAAAGCGATATTATTTTTCGCAGTGAATTCGGAAATCATATCCATGTTGGCGTCTTTACACGCGTGTTTCACGATGGCTTGCAGGTCTACTGGCAGTTTGGCGAAAGCATCTTTATTGATGAAGGTTTCAAGGGTTGAGCCCGGTTCGTGCCAGCCGGGGTAGTAGTAATTTTTCGCGGCTTTATATAACCCAAATGCCATGTCGTTATACGGGCCGACCCATTCGGTGGCATCAATCGCACCCGATTGCAGGGAGGTGAAAATTTCACCGCCGGGCAAGTTCACAGGCGTTCCACCGGCGCGTTTTAGCACTTCGCCACCTAAGCCTGGGATGCGCATTTTTAGGCCTTTAAGGTCATCAACCGAATTAATGTCTTTACGGAACCAACCCGCCATTTGTACGCCGGAATTACCAATCGCCGCGGGGATTAAATTAAATCGGTCATACAGCTCTTCCCATAGCGGCATGCCGCCACCATGATATAACCAACCATTCACTTCTTGCGCGGTCATCCCGAAGGGAATGGCGGCAAAAAACTGTGTGGCTTCACTTTTGCCTTTCCAATAATACGCCGCGCCGTGGCCCATTTGCGCTGTGCCGCGTGAGACGGCATCGAATGCTTCAAACGCGGGTACCAGCTCATTCGCACCATACACTTTTATGCGGATTCTTCCTCCGGTCATTTCTTCAATGGTTTTGGCTAAATAGTTGGCATTCGTGCCCAATACAGGGAAGTTTCTTGGCCACGTGGTCACCATTTTCCACTTGAATTCTGGCTTGACAGCAAAGGTCGGCGAACTGACCGCCAAAGCGCCCGTTGCCAATGCGCTGACACCCACAGATTTAATAAAGTCACGACGCTTCATGAAGCCTCTCCTATTTAAAATAGTTTCGTGATAGGCTAATCTAAATTCACTCAAACGTCACCTAAACATCCCTTATAAATGAAACCTCTTGAAGTAGCCGTTCAAAAAACCTTATACGCATCTCGCTGGGTACTCGCACCCCTGTATTTAGGCTTAAGCCTTGCGCTAATTTTGCTCACCATTAAATTCTTCCAAGAGGTCTTTCACTTCTTCCCGCTTATTTTATCGACCACTGAATCTGACATGGTGCTGGTGATCCTTTCCTTAGTGGACATGTCGCTTGTTGGCGGTCTGGTCATTATGGTGATGCTAAGTGGCTATGAAAACTTTGTTTCTCGCATTGATATTGAGGACGGAGAAGAAAAACTGTCGTGGCTTGGTAAGCTGGATTCCGGCTCATTAAAACAAAAAGTAGCCGCGTCTATCGTGGCTATTTCCTCCATCCATTTGTTACAGAAATTCATGGATGCCGATCACATAGAAAATGAAAAGTTAATGTGGTATGTAATTATTCACATAACATTTGTGCTATCTGCCATTGGCATGGCCTACGTTGACCGAATGAACAAACACTAGGATCATGAAATATAAAAAACTGGGTAGAA
>DUCA01000086.1:2385-5247 GCA_012960055.1 Cycloclasticus sp. | reverse complement strand
AGCCTTAAAATTGGTTATTTTGCACAACATCAACTTGAACAACTAGACGGTAATGCCTCGCCGCTATTGCACATTCAACGCCTAAACAAAAAAGCCACGGAACGCGACCTAAGAAATTTTTTAGGCGGTTTTGGCTTTCATGGCGATAAAGCGTTAGAAGCCGTTGCGCCGTTTTCAGGCGGCGAAAAAGCCCGCTTAGCGCTCGCTATTTTGGTTTATCAAAAACCGAATTTATTATTGCTTGATGAACCGACCAACCATTTAGACATTGAAATGCGTCACGCCTTAAGCTCTGCACTGCAAGAATTCAACGGCGCTATGATTATCGTCTCCCATGACCGCCATTTATTACGCACGATTACCGATCAATTCATATTAGTCGCCAACGGTAAACTTACACCGTTTGATGGTGATTTAGATGACTACGCAACTTGGGTTAAAGAACAAGCAAAAGCCATCGACAGCGGCTTGCCTAACAATGACAGCTCGCGTTCAAATAAAGATAGAAAGCAATCAGATGCCAAGAAAAGACAGCAACAAAAACCACTGCGTGACGCATTAAAGAAGGCTGAAAAGCAACTCGACAAGCTTTACGCGAAACAACAAAAACTTGAAGAGCAGCTCGCTGATGGAGACCTCTACAACAGCAGTCAAAAAGAACAGTTAGCTGTGCTTATCAAAGAAAAGCGGACCGTTGACGCTGAGATTGAAGCAACCGAGGAAAACTGGTTGGCTGCACAAGATGCACTTGAGGCCCTCTAGCACGTGCCGATAAAAGAAACTCTAAGCGCTGTTGCGATAACGCTGACCTTTATCGCCTTTATTCCATACATTCGTTCTATTCTTCGGGGCGAAGTTAAACCGCACGTTTTCTCTTGGGTCATTTGGGGCGCAACGACTCTTATCGTGTTTTTTGCCCAGATCAACGATAACGGTGGCGCTGGCGCATGGCCAACGGGCATTTCTTCTTTAATCACCCTGTACGTTGCTTACTTAGCTTTCAAACTAAGGGCTGATATTTCAATTGCCAAAGCAGATTGGTGGTTTTTCTATGGCGCTTTATCTTCATTGCCTTTATGGTACTTTACCGCCGACCCGTTATGGGCCGTCGTTATACTAACCCTTGTTGATTTGGCGGGACTCGCTCCAACGCTCAGGAAAGCGTATGAATACCCACACCAGGAACAGCCTTTGTTTTTTGCGCTCATTGCCCTTAGAAACTCCATTGCTATCAGCGCGTTGGAACATTATTCAACGACAACCCTGTTATTTCCTGCTGCTATCGCCATTAATTGCCTAATATTAGTCGTTTTGATTAATTACAGAAGGCGCGTATCATCACCTTAACTAATCCCATTACATTCGCATGAACACACAAACAAACAAAGACCCATTGCACGGACTAACCCTAGAAACCATTGTCACCAGTCTTGTCGAACATTACGGTTGGGAAAGCTTGGGAAAACAAATTAACATTCGCTGTTTTAATAGCGAGCCATCGGTTAAATCCAGCCTTAAATTTTTGCGAAAAACCCCTTGGGCAAGAAAAAAGGTGGAAACGTTATACCTCGTTACACAAAACAGCGTTTGGAAGAAATAGCCTGGAAATGGCCCTATCGAACGGGCCCAGTAATACGTCAAACTCTCCAACCAGCACGACCTTTCAACCACCATGGAGATGTTTGCAGAAAACGCAATCTATCACTCCGCGTTCGCTGGAGAGTGCTTCGGCAAACAGGCCATCAAAGATATGATACGGACACATTGTGCCACGCTAGTCGACGGACACTGGAACATTAGTAACTTCCAACTGGGTCAAGCTAATACCGTACGGCTTTCATTTCAAATGACCGGCACAAACCGTGAAACAAATGAGCCTGTTGAGCGATCAGATATTGAGGAAATTGAATTAAATAACCATGACTTGATATGTTGCGTTAAGGTCGAACACAATTTAATCTCGGACTAAACCTCTCGGCGCCTTTCTAGGTTTTTATACGCCAACAAAACAATCAAAACACCAGCGCAATCAGCTAGCCAATCAAACACATCTGCAACACGACCTTCTACAAAGGACTGGTGCCACTCATCACTTAAGCCGTATAAGGTACAGAATACAAACGAGACGAATAGTGCCTGTTGAAATGAACGACTTTGATATTTAAAGTAATTAATCGCTAAAAAGGCTAGCCCACCATAGGCGGTTGCATGAAAGAGCTTATCCTGATGCAAAAATAAGGTAGGAACCGGTAATGATGATTGATCTGATAAATAAAATATAAACCCGCTATAGGCCGCAAGCGACAGCAACCAAAGCCTTTTCACCACTAAGCAAACACCGTATGGGCGTCGAATACCGGGCCATCGACACATACTCGCTTCATTGCTTCGCCTTCATCGGTCGTCACTTTCACTACACAGCCCGCACAGCCACCCACAGCGCACGCCATGTACTCTTCAAGCGATACTTGGCAGGGCAAATCAAACTCTTTTGCCAAGGCCGCCACTGCTTTAAGCATGGGTGTTGGACCACAGGAATAAATTTCTACTTGCTGCCGTTCTTCCTCACTTAAAGCATTTAGCCAATCGCGAGCCAAGTCGGTAATATAACCCTGATACACGCCGCTATAGCCTTGCAAACTGGCCAAACGACTTGGGATACTCCATTCTTCCAGTAACGGCAGACAATCGCTGACCGCTTCTGCAATACCATTAACACGCATGGCAGACTTTTCTCGCTCAAACGGGAATGGCACTTCCGACCCCATAAACACGGTGGGATTGATGCCGTCATGTTGCTCTTTAATTTGTTCTGACAAACAAATCATCGGCGGTATACCCACCCCGCCGCCTAATAACAAG
>DUCA01000086.1:0-2324 GCA_012960055.1 Cycloclasticus sp. | reverse complement strand
GCCTACCTTTCTTTGCGCTAATAACGCGGTACCCTCGCCGACGGCCTTGTATAAAAAATCAACCCAGCCTTCACTGGCCGACACCCGCATAATGGATAAGGGGCGGCGCATTAAACGCTGCGGGTCGCATTGAATATGTGCAAACTGCCCAGGCTTTGCTGATGCCGCGCACTTTGGCGCATGCACGCGTAAAACAAACTGGGCTTCTGCAAAAGCCTGTTGCGCTAAAATGCCTGCCTCTTCAATGAAGATGGTATTTCGGTTATTTGATTGCATTATTTCTCGAAAACTAAACGGCCATTCACCAAGGTATGCGTTACTTGACCTGTCATTTGATGCCCCCAGAAGGGCGTATTTATACCACTGCTGTACCAATTATTCTCATTCACCAACCATGTTGCTTTAGGGTCTAGGATGCAGATATCCGCGACAGAATGAAGTGACAAGTTGCCTGCCTTTAAGCCCAGTATCTTTGCTGGGTCAGCCGCCAGTCGACTGACTAATTGCGACCAGTTCATCAAGCCATCTGCAACCAACTTCAGCATCAACGGTAAGACGGTTTCCAAACTTGAAATACCAGCCTCTGTCGATGGAAAGGGTGCTTGCTTTGCTTCTTCTTCATGCGGCCTATGCCCTGAACTCACACTGAAAACGCCCTGCGCAACACCGGCAGTCAACGCATCTCTATCTTCAGCTGTGCGCAAAGGAGGGGAGGTATGATAATTTGCGTCAAAAGTTCCCACATCTAACTCTGTTAATTGCAATTGATGCGCATGGACATCCGCACTGATGAGTTTATTACTAGATTGCGCCTGTGCAATCATGGAGACTGCTCGCGCCGACGATACACCTGTCAGATGAACCCGAGCGCCTGTTTCTTCTGCCAGCTCAATGATTTGTGCGATTGCCACCGTTTCAGCTGACGTTGGAATTCCAGATAAGCCTAACTTCGAACTGATAGCACCATCATGAATACAACCGTCATCCTTAATCGCTAAATCTTCTGGCTTGAGGACAACCAACATATCATGCGTGCTGGCATATTGCAGTGCTCGCCTAAGGGCCTGACTATTAATATTGCTATTGGGCGCCTGACTAACCGCGACACAACCTGCTTTTTTAAGCGCGTACATTTCGCTGAGTATTTTTCCTTCTAACGCGACCGTTAATGCACCTAGCGGAAGTATTTTTGCGTAACCCGCATCCGCCGCTTTATCTATAACCAACTGCGCCACCGATGGCGTATCTAAAATAGGCTTCGTATTGGGCAAACAGCAGACCGTTGTATATCCCGCAGCCACGGCTGCTTTTGCTTCACTGGCGATGGTGGCTTTATACTCGTAACCGGGCTCTCTTAAACTCGCGTTTAAATCCACAAAACCTGGCAATACCAATTTATCACTGGCATCGATGGTCACCTCCGCCGTAAAATCTGCTGGAACAGCACCCAAGTGCTGAATTTTTCCACCAGAAATCGCTATATCTTGAACACCATCCCACTCATTAACCGGATCAATCACTCGACCCTGCTTAATTAATATATTCACCTAGCCACCCGCTCTATTATGAGCCATGGTAAGCGTCATGACCGCCATGCGGATGGCAATACCATTGGTCACTTGTTGCAAAATAACTGAATTCGGCCCGTCGGCAACGGCTGCGTCCATCTCAACTCCACGGTTAATCGGGCCTGGGTGCATCACGATCGCATCCGGCTTGGCATATGCCAACTTTTCTTGCGTTAAACCAAAACATTCAAAGTACTCACGCTCGCTCGGTAACAATGCACCGCCCATTCTTTCGCGCTGCAAACGTAACATAATAATCACATCAACATCATCCAAGCCTGTACGCAGATCACCGTACACATGGACACCCAGCGAACCGACATCACTGGGCAACAAGGTTTTCGGCGCAATCACCCGCACTTCCTTTGCACCCAATATATTCAGCGCATGAATTTGCGAACGGGCCACGCGTGAATGCAAGATGTCGCCAATAATGGCTACTTTCAGTTTCGTGAATTCTTTTTTTACTCGGCGAATCGTGAACATATCGAGCATTGCCTGCGTTGGATGCGCATGTCGCCCATCGCCTGCATTGATAACACTGACATGCGGCGCAACGTGACGCGCAATAAAGTGCGCTGCTCCGCTGTCTGAATGGCGCACCACAAACATATCCGCTTGCATGGCCTCTAAATTGCGTATGGTATCGAGAATGCTTTCACCTTTCGCTGCAGCCGATGTGGCAATATTTAGATTAATAACGTCGGCAGACAGGCGCTTTGCAGCCAGCTCAAAGGTAGTGCGTGTTCGTGTGCT
>DUCA01000085.1 GCA_012960055.1 Cycloclasticus sp. | reverse complement strand
GACCCAGGCAAGCGTGTGTATGTGCGACGCATTATCATGGAAGGCAACACAAAGACGCGTGATGAGGTGCTTAGAAGAGAAATTAGGCAGATGGAAGCGGCACCAATTTCAACATTATCCGTTGAGCATTCGAAATCTCGTTTATCTCGTCTAGGGCACTTTGATGAAGTCGATGTTGAAACAACGCGTGTGCCAGGTACAGCTGATCAAGTCGATGTGAAATACACAGTTAAAGAAAAATCATCTGGTAATATTATGGCCGGCGCGGGTTTTTCTGGATCGCAAGGTTTAGTATTGAATGCCAGCATTAGCCAAAATAACTTTTTGGGTACGGGTAAGCGTATGAGTGCTAGCTTTAATAACAGCGCGGTTAATACTGTTTATAGCCTAGGTTATACCAATCCTTATTACACCATTGACGGCATCAGTCGTGGTTATAACATCAGTTATAGAACCACCGATGCAGATGAAGCTAATACATCAAATTATTCAACGGAGACTTTCAACGCGGGCGTTAATTTCGGCTTCCCACTAAATGAGAGCGACAAGATTGGTTTGGGTGTGGATTTAGAATTTACCTCACTGGACCTTGGTTATGATCCGGCAACAACAAAACAAGGCTACATTGATGCTGGTGCTACTGAGGCAGAAGCACAGGTGCTTTTAGGTCGAATGGGTAATTTCGCCTTAGATAATGGTGAAAGCTATACGAATATTAAAGTGTCTGCGGTATGGGGTACAGATACTCGAAATAGAGCGGTGTTTGCTACTCGCGGTGGTTCAAAACGTTTGTCAGGTGTCATGACAGTACCGGGCTCAGATGTTGAATTTTACAAAATCTCATATAATCAAAAACAATATTACCCAATTACATCGCACACAACGCTCTATTTGAATGGTGACTTTGGTTATGGTGATTCGTACGGTGATGCAGAGAAATTGCCGTTCTTCGAAAATTATTACGCAGGTGGTAAAGGTTCAGTAAGAGGGTTCACGGATAACACATTGGGACCCAGAGATGTTTTTGGTGACCCAACTGGCGGCAATGTTAAGATGGTAGGCAATGCTGAGTTCGTCTTTCCTTTTCCATTCTTAGCCGATTCAAATACGGTCAGGCTCAGCACATTTATTGATGCAGGTAATGTGTATGACGATGAGATTGATCTAGGCGAGATACGTTCTTCAGTAGGTGTGTCGGCAAAGTGGTTGTCACCATTCGGCCCACTATCCTTTAGTATTGCTCAACCGATAAATAAAGGCGAAGGCGATGAAGTACAAACATTCCAGTTCTCTTTCGGCTCTGGTATATAAATTAAAAAAAATCATTTGAGGAGAAGTAAATTGAAATTTTTAAGTAATGTTGTGATGGCAAGTGTAATAATGTTGGCTCTAACGGGAGCAGTCCATGCAACTGATATTAAGATTGGGTTTGTAAATGTTGCAACTATTTTAGAAAAAGCACCGCAAGCTGAAATGGCTAAAGTTGCACTGGAAAAAGAATTTTCACCCAGACTTAAACGCTTGTTAGCGAGTCAAAAAGAGATTAAAAAATTAGACGAGAAAATTGCGCGTGATGCAAAGTTGATGAGTCAGTCAGAAGCGCGTCGCTTGCAACGTGATGTGCTGGAGAAAAAAAGAGCGCTCAAACGTGATCAAGAAGAGTTTAGAGAAGACTCTAATTTGCGTCGTAATGAAGAATTAGGTAAATTACAGCGTCTTGTTTTTGAAGCGATTAAAGGTTTGTCAGAAGCTGAAAAATATGACTTGGTTTTACATGACGGTGTTGTATTTGCTAGTACTTCCGTTGATATTACTGATAAAGTTCAACAGCGACTATCATCACTTAAATAGCCATAGGTAACGGTTCTATTCTGTGGTCATTTCTTTAAGAGAGTTAGCGACTCAGCTGGGTGCGGAATTAAAAGGCAACCCTGATACTATCGTTGAAAGCTGTGCGACTTTAGAGTCCGCAAGTGAGCGACAATTGTCATTTATTTATAACGCTAAATACAAGGATTACTTAAAAGAGACTAAAGCAGGCGTCGTCATTTTATCGTCCACGTTCATTGATGATTGTCCGGTGGACGCATTGATAGTATCTAACCCTTATTTGTCCTATGCGAAAGCAGCGGAGCTAATACATAAGAAACCGAAACTAGCGGGCATTCATTTATCAGCAGTGATTGGACATGAATCACATATCGCTAAGGATTGTTTAATAGGTGCCAACGTCGTGATTGGCGATAACGTTAGCCTGCTAAGTGGCTGTACAATTGGAGCTGGTTGCGTCATTAATGACAATGTTGTTCTCGGTAAAAACGTTCAGTTAGTTGCAAATGTAACGATTGGTGAAGGCACGCGTATTGGTAATGACGTCACTGTGCATCCAGGTGCAGTCATTGGCAGTGATGGTTTTGGTTATGCTCCCTTACCTAAACAAGCAGGTTGGTTCAAAATTCCGCAGCTAGGTCACGTTGTTATTGGCAATGATGTAGAGATTGGCGCCAATACGACGATAGATTGCGGTGCTCTTGATAACACGGTCATTGGAAACGGCGTTAAAATTGATAATCAGGTGATGATTGCACATAACGTTGTGATAGGTGACAACACCGCTATTGCCGGTTGTACGGGCATTGCTGGAAGTACTGTTATAGGTGAAAACTGTACGTTAGCTGGTGGCGTTGGTTTGGTCGGTCATATTTCAATTGCTGATGGTGTACATGTTACTGGCATGACGATGGTGACGCATTCGATTAAAAAGGCCGGTGCTTATTCATCAGGTACTCCGTTCCAGCCTAATAGTGATTGGTTAAAGAATGCCGTGCGTTTTAAACAATTAGATAAGTTAACAAAAAAAATAAATAAATTACTTAAGTCTCAAAAGGAATCATAATGCAGCAAGATGATGTAAGAAAAGTAATGGAGTTTTTGCCACATCGTTACCCTTTTTTGATGATTGATAAAATTGTTGAGTACGAAGCGGGTAAGCGCTTGTTGGCGCTTAAAAATGTCACTTATAACGAGCCCCATTTCACGGGTCATTTCCCTCATAACCCGATTATGCCGGGGGTCCTTGTTATTGAAGCGTTAGCTCAAGCAACGGGTTTGTTGTCCATGAAAACATTGACGGATCGTGGTGAGGACTTTGGTGAGTATTATCTAGTGGGCATCGATAACGCACGGTTTAAACGTTCAGTCGTGCCGGGTGATCAACTTATGATTGAAGCGATCTATAAGAAAGACAGAAGAAATATCTGGTCGTTTTCTGCAACCGCTACAGTTGATGGGAACATCATTGTATCGGCTGATATTCTTTGCGCATCAAAGGAATCGACTAAATGATTCATGCAACGGCCATTATAGATCCAAGTTCCACTGTTGAAGATGATGTGGAAATTGGCCCTTATACCGTTATTGGAGCCAATGTAACCATTGATACCGGTACTGTTATTGGGCCGCACGTAACGATTAATGGAATAACAAAAATAGGCAAAAATAATCGCATTTATCAATTTTCATCTATTGGTGAAGACCCACAGGACAAAAAATACGCAGGTGAAGCGTCGTATTTAGACATTGGCGATAACAATGAAATTCGTGAATTCACAACGATTCATAGAGGCACGACGCAAGATAAAAATAAAACAATCATTGGTAGTAATAACTTATTCATGGCGTATACGCATATTGCACATGATTGTGTGATTGCTGATGATGTGATCCTTGCAAATGGGGCTTCTTTAGGTGGGCACGTACATATTGGAAATAATGTCATTTTAGGTGGCTTTTCAATTGTTCATCAGTTCTGCCACCTAGGTGATCACTGTTTTTCTGCTATGGGTAGCGCGATTACTAAAGATGTCCCTCCCTTTGTGATGGTTGGTGGTCGCCCAACTAAACCTCACGGTATCAATTCAGTTGGTTTGCAAAGACGAGGATTTTCTCAAGAAGCGATTTTGCAAATCAAACGAGCCTATAAAACACTATACAAGTCGGGCCTTAAGTTGACTGAAGCAACAAATGAGTTAATTAGCATTAAAGACGAGCACCCTGAACTAGAGCTAATGGTTGAATTTTTAGCTAACTCCAACCGTAGTATTCTTCGATAAGGTTTGTGCCGAGCAAATATGCTCAAATAAATTTCCTGATGTATTAAGGTATTCAGCTTCCGAGTGTTTGTATCATGACAGTTTATCTATCCCTATGAATATGCCGCTTAAAATCATGATGGTTGCCGGAGAGCACTCTGGCGACATACTGGGCGCCGGCTTAATTAAACGGTTAAAAGAACGTTACCCTGATGCTGAATTCTCAGGTATTGGTGGGGAAAGAATGATAATGGAAGGCTTTCTTTCGCATTATCCAATGTCTAAATTATCGGTCTTTGGTTTGTTTGAAGTCATTAAACATTTGCCTGAGTTATTGGGCATTAGACGAAATTTACAACAAACCATATTGAACGAATCTCCTGATGTGTTTATCGGAATTGATGCCCCGGATTTTAATTTAAAGCTTGAAAGAGAGCTTCACAACAAGGGCATAAAAACCGTGCATTATGTTAGCCCAACGGTTTGGGCTTGGCGCCCTAAGCGGATTAAAAAGCTAATCGGCTCGTTGAATGCATTGTTGTGTATTTTTCCTTTTGAAGAAGATTACTTTGAAAACACCGCTGTGCCAGCATATTTTATTGGTCACCCATTAGCGGATAAGTACCAGCAGCATGTTAGCACTTCAGTTGCTAAAAAGGCGTTAGACATTGATGTGGACACCCCTGTTTTAACAATGATGCCGGGTAGTCGTGTTGGCGAATTAAACCGTCACAGTTTAATATTCCTTAAAGCAGCGAAGCTCTGCGCGGACCGTATTCCTAACCTTAAGGTGTTGGTGCCACTTGCCGATGCGTCGTCCATTGAGCTATTCAGCGATATTTATCGGGACTCAGGTATTCAACTAGATTTGATAACGCAGAAATCAGCAACAGCCTCTATGATTGCGGCATCAGATATGGTGTTAGTTGCATCGGGTACAGCGACGCTTGAGGTGATGTTGTTGAAAAAACCCATGGTCGTTGCCTACAAAGTGTCACCGCTTACATCTTGGGTCTTTAAAACCTTTGATTTATTAAAAGCGCCGTTTGTTTCGATGCCTAACCTGATTGCAGGAAAAGAATTGGTGAAAGAGTTTTTACATGAACAGGTACAGCCTGATGTTTTGGCTGACGAGTTACGACGAATCTATCATCAGC
>DUCA01000084.1 GCA_012960055.1 Cycloclasticus sp. | reverse complement strand
TATGAAGTCCTAAAAGCCATCTTCGACTTCTACGAACAACGTGGTTTTGCACCTTCTATTGAAGAGGAGGAAGTGTTGATGGAACTATAATTTAGTCGACCAACAGCAAGTTGTACAAATCTCATCGGATAATGGCATAATTAAACTAATCTTTAAGCCTCAGGAAAAAACATGCGTCGCATACTAGCCGTTCTTGCATCATTATTGTTCACCTACACCGCTAACGTGGTAGCTGCAGACGTCCAACCCGTGATTGCTCCAGCCCCCCCTGAATTACCGTCACAAATCGTCAGTGGCGAAACCATGGAGCCGGACATCACCATTACCCGCAAGAAAAAAGAAACCATCACCGAATACAGCGTGAACGGCAGCGTGTACATGGTAAAAATATCGCCTGCTAATGCGCCGGTTTATTATATGGTTGATACCGATGGCGACGGAAACTTAGAAACGCGCCGCTCAGCACTTGAAGACGGCATGAACATTCCTCAATGGTTATTACTGAGCTGGTAACCCTTTAACGCGATACACACATGTCTGTTTACACAGTTGTTGAGCGTGCTCAACTCATTCGTCATTTAGCGCATTATTCCCTTGGTGAACTGGTTGATTTTCAGGGCATCAGTTCGGGCATTGAAAACACAAACTATTTTGTCACCACTACAAACGGTGATTATGTACTGACGCTTTTTGAAGAATTAAAAGCCGAGGAGCTGCCGTATTTCTTGAATATCATGGCCTTCGTGTCATCCAATGGCGTGCCCAGCGCGCAACCCATTCGCAATAATGACGGCGCCTACCTGTCCACCCTCAATGGCAAGCCTGCCGCTTTCGTTGAAAAGCTGGACGGTGGCGATGTGACATCACCCAACCCAACCCAGTGCGCGGTTATTGGCCAATCCATGGCGAAGCTACATATGGCCAGTTTACAATTGGATATTCACCGCGATAACAGCCGCGGCGCAAACTGGCGACAACAAGCCGCTGAGTTATTAATGCCCTTGGTTGACAAAGAGTCCGCCGAACTTATTCGCGACGAACTTACATTTCAAACAAACTACAGTGGATTAGATTTACCACAAAGCGTTATCCACGCTGACTTATTCAGGGACAACGCCTTGTTTTCAGGCGATAACCTCTCCGGTATCATCGATTTTTATTACGCCTGTAACGACTATTTTATTTACGACATTGCTGTCGCCGTAAACGACTGGTGCGTCACCTCAGACGGCAGTTTGGATAAAGAACGATTCGATGCTTTTATGCAAGCCTATCAAAGCATTCGCCCATTAAGCGCTGAAGAAATTGAAAGCTGGCCCCTGATTATCAGAGCCGCGGCGTTCCGTTTCTGGCTATCTCGGTTACGTGATGTACACTTCCCAAAAGAAGGCGAAATGACGCATTTAAAAGACCCCGATGCCATGAAGCAAATTTTATTAGCACGCAGACAATCGCCTGATAATTACTTAATAAACCACTAACTCTAAATCACGGCTTTATTGGCATGCTTACTAAATTCATCACCCTTATTGATGCTTTTAACGAACGTATTTCAAATGCCGTTGCATGGCTAACAGCCTTAATGGTGCTAACGATGTTCGGCATCGTGGTATTACGCTACGGCTTCAGCATCGGCTCCATCGCTTTTCAAGAATCCATTACCTATATGCACGGGCTAATTTTCATGCTCGCCATTGCCCACACGCTTAAAATTAACGGTCACGTTCGAGTTGATATTTTGTATCAACGCTTTGGCGCTCAAGGCAAAGCATGGGTAAACCTGCTGGGGGCTTGTTTTTTATTACTCCCCGTTTGCGCCTTTATTTTTGCGATTAGCTGGGCATACGTTGCCACCTCTTGGTCATATTACGAAGGCTCTAGGGAAGCCGGCGGCATCGATGCTGTGTTTTTGTTGAAATCCCTGATTCCACTCATGGCCGGTTTGCTGTTTTTACAAGGGCTATCGGAAGCACTTAAATCCATTTGCGTATTGAAGGGAAAATCTGATGGACGGTAGTATCGCCTTGTACATGTTTGGCGCCGTGTTCATCGTACTATTGATGGGCTACCCCGTTGCTATCAGCCTCGCCGGTACTGCGCTAGCCTTCGCCTTTGCAGGTGAATACTTTGGCACCTTTGATTCTGCCTTTTTAGAAGCACTACCCAATCGCTTATTTGGCATTATTGAGAACGACACCTTGGTCGCCGTGCCTTTGTTTGTCTTTATGGGCGTGATGCTGGAAAAATCCAGCGTCGCTGAAGGCTTGCTCGAAAATATGTCAAAGCTGTTTGGCACCTTACCTGGCGGGCTCGGCTTCTCGGTTATTTTGGTCGGCATGTTAATGGCCGCCAGTACCGGCATTGTGGGCGCAACCGTGGTAACGATGGGACTACTGTCCTTGCCCACCATGCTAAAGCGAAACTACGACCCAGCCCTTGCCTGCGGCACCATTTGTGCATCCGGCACGCTCGGACAAATCATCCCACCGTCTATTGTCTTGGTTTTGCTAGGCGATGTGATTTCATCCGCCTACCAACAAGCACAACTGGATATGGGTGTTTTCTCGCCCGAAACCGTGTCCGTTGGTGACCTGTTTGCCGGCGCGTTAATACCCGGCATGACTCTCGTGATTTTATACCTGTTCTACTTAGCTGGTATCGCGTTTTTTAAACCATCGGCTTGCCCAGCCTTACCCAAACAAACATCCGACAGCGGTTTATTCGTCGACCTCGCCAAAGGCTTATTCCCACCGCTTATCCTAATTATTGCCGTGCTCGGTTCAATTATTGGCGGTATTGCCACGCCCACAGAAGCCGCATCTGTTGGCGCCATGGGTGCAGCATTACTCGCTTATCTGAAGCAGCAATTCAGCATCCAACAATTAAAAGGCGTAGCGCAAAGCACCACCCAAGTCACCAGCATGGTGTTTTTTATTCTCATTGGCGCATCGCTCTTTTCACTGGTGTTTAGGGGCTTTGGTGGCGACGAGCTCATCGAAGAGCTGTTATCTGACTTACCTGGCGGCGTATTTGGCGCCATGTTAGTGGTGATGTTGGTAATGTTTCTATTAGGCTTTGTACTCGATTTCATTGAAATCACCTTCGTGGTAGTGCCAATTGTGGCGCCCATTTTATTGGCAATGGGCATCAGCCCTGTGTGGCTGGGCATTATGATTGCGCTCAACCTACAAACATCGTTTTTAACCCCTCCCTTTGGCTTTGCCTTGTTCTATTTACGCGGCGTGGCGCCTGCCTCCATTAAAACCAGCCAAATCTACAAAGGCGTTACCCCTTTTATCGCCATTCAGCTCTTTTTACTCAGCTTATTAGCTACATGGCCAGAGCTTGCCACGTGGCTACCCACCGTTATCTATGGCAATTGATTCAAATCAATTTTTCGAGATCTCAGCATAGTTGCTGCGCTTGACGATACGTCGTTAAAAATCAGCTCAAAATACTCATTTACTCCAATAAACTACGCTTTTTCGCCAATTTTTGCCTTGTCTTGCCTACGCTCGCTACGTTATGCTGAATTTTCTAATCATGTAATAACTTTGTTTTTGCTAGGGTCAGATATAGACTAAGGAAAACAAAAAATGGAACTCAAATGTCCTCCGTTATAAGCAAAAGAACAAACGATCCAAAAAACACCCGAACCGTATTACTCAATACCGGCACCGCTGAATTAAAGCGCGAAGAAATTCGCGACTATCTGCACAACACATTCCAACTTGAAGAGCAGCTATACGAAGTGCTTAAAAATGACGAAGCCTTCTATTTGCACGCCGAAGCATTACGCCACCCATTGGTTTTTTATTATGGTCATACGTCTACCTTCTTCATCAACAAACTGATGCTGGCATCGTTAATTAACCAACGCGTTAACCCACGTTTTGAATCCATTTTTGCCGTCGGCGTGGATGAAATGTCTTGGGATGACCTTAACGAGGCAAACTACGACTGGCCAAGTATTGATGAAGTACGCGAGTATAGAAAAACTATACTGCAACTCATCGACTCGCTGGTTACCTCGTTACCACTAGATTTGCCCCTCACATGGGAAAGCCCGTTTTGGCCTATCTTGATGGGCATTGAACACCAACGTATTCATATCGAAACGTCATCCGCCATTATTCGCCAAATACCGTTGGAGTATTTGCAGCGACACCCCACCTGGAACGTCTGCCCACATACCGGCGATGCGCCGACTAATCAATTACTAAGCGTTGAAAACGGACAAGTAAGACTGGGCAAAGATAAAAGCCACGCCACCTACGGTTGGGATAATGAATACGGCGAAAAAAGGGTCGATATCGACTCATTTTCCGCCAGTAAATACCTCGTTTCCAACGGCGAGTTTCTGAGCTTTATTAAAGACAACGGTTATCAGCAAAAAAAATATTGGACAGATGAAGGTTGGAATTGGGTGCAATACAAAAAAACCGAACACCCGTTGTTTTGGATTAAAAAAGAAGACCGCTACGAACTGCGTACCTTGTTAGAAGAACAAGCCATGCCGTGGAACTGGCCAGCCGAGGTTAATTACCTAGAAGCCAAAGCGTTTTGTAATTGGCTGAGCGACAAAATCGGCAAATCCATTCGCTTACCCAGTGAAGAACAGTGGCACCATCTGCACCAATTACACGACATTCCGGATCAACCAGAGTGGGATAAAGCACCGGGCAATATTAATCTAGAACATTGGGCATCAGCCTGCCCCGTTGATCATTTTGCATTTGGTCAGTTTCATGACTTAATCGGCAATGCATGGCAGTGGACAGAAACCCCCATCAGCGGCTTTGATGGCTTTGAAGTGCATCCCTTGTACGATGACTTTTCAACCCCTACTTTTGACACCCGACACAACCTCATTAAAGGCGGCTGCTGGATTTCAACCGGCAACGAAGCCACCAAACATGCGCGCTACGCCTTTAGGCGCCACTTTTATCAACACGCAGGGTTCCGCTATGTGGAATCAAATCAACCCTTAGAGAATCCAATCGCCATGTACGAAACCGATACCGCCGTCTCGCAATATTGCCATTTTCACTATGGTTCGACGTATTTTGATGTAGAAGATTTGTCCGCCCATTGTGCACGCCTTTGCATGGAAAAGTTACAAAACAAACCGACCGTTCGTGCGCTGGATTTAGGTTGCGCCGTCGGTCGTGCTTCTTTTGAACTGGCACAACACTTTGACACCGTTACCGGCATTGATTTCTCCGCCCGCTTTATTCGCATTGCCCATCAAATGCA
>DUCA01000083.1 GCA_012960055.1 Cycloclasticus sp. | reverse complement strand
ACGCGCGACAAAGCGCCTGCTTCATTTTCCAATAAAACGGAAATAATATGCTGGCGACTCATTTCAACACCCTTTTAAATTTTGAACTCGGCGCCATCACCATGTCGTTGTGCGCTTTACCTGCTTCAATCATTGGGTAAACGTTTTCTTCCCTATCCGTTAGAAAATCCAAGAATACCGTACGATCTTTCATCGCAAACGCTTCACGTAAAGCGGGCTCTACATCTTCTTTTTTAGTGATTTGCATGCCCACATGGCCATACGCTTCCGCTAATTTTTTGAAATCAGGGAGGGCTTCCATATAAGAATGCGAGTAACGACTTTCATAAGTGAACTCTTGCCACTGACGCACCATGCCTAAATAACCATTATTGAGGTTGATCACTTTTACCGGTGTATCGTATTGCAGCATAGTGGACAGCTCTTGTAAGCACATTTGAATACTGCCTTCACCCGTCACACAGGCTACATCCGCATCAGGGTTTGCAAATTTAACGCCCATAGCCGCAGGCAGACCAAAGCCCATCGTGCCTAAACCACCGGAATTTATCCAGCGACGCGGGTTATCAAATGGGTAGTATTGCGCAGCAAACATTTGGTGCTGACCCACATCAGACGTTACAAACGCTTCGCCCTTCGTTACTTTATATAACTGCTCAATAACATACTGCGGCTTGATGGTGCCGCTATCTTTGTCGTACGCCATGCAGTCGACCGCACGCCATTCTTCAATTTGGTCCCACCAAGCGCCAATGCGTGCTCGATCGAAAGTTTCATTTAAGCTGTCTAACTGCGCCAACATGTCTAATAATATTGGCTTAACTTGCCCTACAATTGGCACATCCACGGTAATAGTTTTTGAAATAGACGCGGGGTCTACATCAATATGAATGATTTTTGCATGCGGGCAGAATTCTGTAATTTTCCCAGTCACACGGTCATCAAAACGCGCGCCAATAGCGATAATTAAATCACTGTCATGCATCGCCATATTCGCTTCATATGTACCATGCATGCCTAACATACCCATGGATTGCTCGTCTGTTCCTGGAAACGCGCCTAAACCCATTAAGGTCTGCGTTACAGGGAAATTCAAGGTATGACAGAGCTTTCTCAACTCCTCACTGGCTTCGCCCAATACCACACCGCCACCACTGTATATAACAGGGCGTTTGGCTTCTTGAATCAGCTTAACCGCTTTTTTTGTTTGGCCAATATCCCCACTGACTGCGGGCTGATAGGAACGTAGGCTAACTTCTTCTGGGTATTGATACGGCACTTTAATGCTAGGGTCTGTAATATCTTTAGGGATATCAACCACAACAGGACCAGGGCGCCCAGATGTCGCCAAGAAAAAGGCTTTTTTCATTGTTTCAGCGATGTCAGATACATCATTCACCAAAAAATTATGTTTTACACAAGGGCGAGTAATGCCCACGGTGTCAACTTCTTGGAATGCATCGGTACCAATCACGGGTCTAGGCACTTGGCCTGTAATCACCACCATCGGGATTGAATCCATATAGGCCGTTGCAATGCCGGTCACCGCATTGGTGGCACCAGGGCCTGACGTCACTAAGACAACGCCTGGTTTCCCCGACGAGCGCGCATAGCCATCGGCAGCGTGGGTTGCACCCTGCTCATGACGGACAAGCACGTGCTTGACATCCTGCTGTCTAAAAATAGCATCGTATATATGCAAAACGCACCCACCTGGGTACCCAAACACGTATTCCACGCCCTCATCTTTCAAGGACTGGATGACGATTTCACCGCCACTTAGCTCCACAATTACTCTCCAAAATTACATGATTTCACTTAGGTCTTCAACAGACCCGATTACAACGCGCAATCGAACTCGACAAAATACTAATTTTCACGCCTTGGGTCAAGGTCTTTCATTAATCAATACGGGTTATATACTTAAGTTACCGCTTGAATTGGAAAGCTTTAACGCCAAATTAAATTTACAATTACTTGATTCGCCAATACTTCACAGGGAGCTCATATGTGTCGCGTTTTGGTTCTATCCGCTTGCCTACTCATGCCCAAGCTTGGTCATACCGCTATACGCCAATGGCTCGACAAACAAGGCAACAGCCACCCCCCCCTGGTGACAAATCTATTTCTTTAAAAGGTAAGCATTAAAACATCTGAAGCCTCTAGCAATGACAAACAAGAAGCTAAAAAACAAAGACTTACTCAGGAACGATGCGAGACGAGCAAAAAGAACCTAGCTGAACTCAATTACGACGGCAATCACTCATAAAGGTGCCAAGGGGAATTATTCTCGACTCAGCGCCGAAGACGAAAATCGACAACGTGAAAAACTAAACGCATTTATCAACGAAAACGGCCGCTAATACAACGGCCGGTTTCGTTATCTGATTTTCAATCTAACCATCACTGAGCTTTTCTTTCTTTTTCCACTAAGTATTCCGTAATGAGCAACATGTTTTCGTAACTCTTAGCCATTGGTCCTGTTATCAAATATTTACCGTTAACAACAAGTGCCGGCACACCTTTTACACCATAACGTTGAACCATGTCCTTAGTACGAGAAACCCGCGTGTTAACCACAAAGGACTCATATGTTTTTTTAAATAGATTTTGATCTATTCCGTATTTCGCGTAAAAAGCCGCTAATTTATCCACGTCATTCATCGTTTCATGCTCTGCATGCATCGCATGGAATAAAGCGTCATGTGACTTTTCCAGTACATTCAAAATATCGGCAGTGAAATAGGCACGCGCATGCACTTCCCAAAGAGGATTAAAAACAGCCGGTAAACGATAAAAATCAACATCTTTCGGCACACCATTAACCCATGGGCCTAAGGCAGGCTCAAAATGATAGCAATGAGGGCAGCCGTACCAAAAAATCTCAACGACTTCAATTCGGCTAGAATCGTCCGTTGGTTGCGCAGGTTTGATTACCTCATAATCGATTCCTTCATCAAACTCTGCTGCATCTTGAGAAAGCACTATGCCGCTGTATGACACCATCAGAGCGACTGCTAACATTAATAATTTACGCATTTTTATCTCCTAATATAAATGACTGCTATAACTCGCCGTATGAATGCAGGCCTGACAAAAACATATTGACGCCCAAAAAAGCAAACAGCGTGACGAACAGTCCGACAATTGCCCACGTTGCCATCGGCGTACCACGCCAACCTTTTGTTAACCTCATGTGCAACCACGCCGCGTAGTTTAACCACACGATCAATGCCCACGTTTCTTTCGGATCCCAAGACCAATATCCACCCCACGCTTCTGCCGCCCACAAAGCGCCTAAAATAGTGGCCAGCGTGAAAAAGGCAAAACCTAACGCAATCGATTTGTACATCAGGTCATCGAGAATATCCAATTCTGGCAAGGTCATAGCGATGCCATTCGAACCCTTCTGTTCTGCTTTTGCGCGAATAAGGAACGCCGTGCCAACCATCGCAGCCAAGGCAAATGCACCGTAACCAATAAAGTTAGCGGGTACGTGTATTTTCATCCAGTAACTTTTTAAGGCAGGCACCAAGGGTTGAATATCAGCCGCATTTCTGTCAAAGGCGTACCAAAGCAAAAATGCGACCGCCGCACTGATGACCAATAAAACAAAGCCGCCCAACATGCGCGTTTGATAACGGCGCTCATAAAACAAATACAACAACGCGGTAATAATCGAAAACAGGATAAACACTTCATACAGATTGCTGACGGGGATATGCCCTACGTCCAAGCCAATAAGATAGGACTCTCGCCACCTCACCATTAAGCCAACCAAGCCCATCGCTGTCGCCGACCAAGTCATCGCGCAGGCCACTTTTCCCGTGAATTCTGAACGGCTAAACAATGCGATAAAGTACGTGACGGTTGCCAACACATATAACGCGCTCATCCACATAATGGCTGACTGACTTGAAACTAAGTATTTCAAGAAAAAATCTACGTCCGCGTCAGCAAGCCCATTGACGTATCGACTAATGCCGAAAATACTGAGTACAAATACCGCCAAGGATAGCCCCCTAATTTCTTTCCAGTGCCAGCCCAAGGCAACTAAACTAACGCCTGCTGAAACTAAAATACCTTTCTCATAAGCATCCATCAATAGCGCATACGTTGCGTAGGCATACCCGGTGCCCAGTAAAACGACGAAACCCCAAACCCAATCAAAAAGACTTAAACACTTCCAAAAAGACTGCTGGTCTAACTCAAACTGTAACGCTGCTTGCGTACTATTCATATAACTACCTTAACCCGTTAACACACGATTAAACTGTGCTTGTATTTGATCATATTGCTTTGCGAAATCTATTTTATTCCTAATTGCATGGCCCGCTAAAACAAATTTTACGCCATCTTCGGTTGGCTCAAGCCAAGCCCATAGGCGTTGTTGTGGCGCATAAAACATCAAAAAAACACCCAAAATTAACATCGCACAACCGGGGTAAACCAAGTTCTTACCCGGCGCCTTTGCTATTTGTAAACCACTTGCTTGGTGATGAACAAAGCTAGACAATTGGAAATAAACCGGCGAACCATAGCTGCCAATTGACCCAATGGCCGCCGATGCCGCGTCAAAAAACGCCGCCTTTTTTTCATCCACGCCCAAACTGACGTCCACGCCTTCTTTTGTTAAAACATCAATATAAACAGCCCCTAACATCTGCTGTAACACTCTAACATAAAGCTCTTTTACGTCTTTTCTCTTATCTAGCGGAACATTCTTTTCGACCTGTTCAATCACCCCACCCATGCCACTTTTTACAAACAAGCCCGTTAACCTAATCATCGCCTCGTTAAATTGCGCAGCACCTTTGGATGGTAACTGCGCACCGGTAAAGTTTTCCTTACCGGCAATCTCTCGCAATAACGGCCCATCACTCAACGCCTGTAAGTAGGCCATAAAACGATTAATACCACCTGCATCATCTACCGGCACGTACAAATAACGAAACTCTTCAGCAGGCGAACTGCGAACACCGCTTAAATAATACAAGGCGCCATCTCTATCCACAGGAACCATATAGTTTAAATATTCTTTTGCCTCGCCGGTTTTATTGCGCATTTTAAACTGCACACTGGGTCCTACATTTTCAAACTTCTTCGTAGGGTCTTTAGACGGGTTAATATTAAACAAACGAAAATTCGACGTTTCCAATACCCAAGGCTGTTTATACAAATTCATTTGCAAATCATTACCGACTTTCGTCTCTACCTTTTTAGGCTGTTTACTACCGCCTACTATAGGCCAAGCAAGCAATTCCAATTCTGATCCGC
>DUCA01000082.1:832-5303 GCA_012960055.1 Cycloclasticus sp. | reverse complement strand
GTTTTGAGAAAATTAAGTTAAACGCTGTGATTTTGAAAAACCGAAATCACGACGAAGTGAATAGCCTAGTTCGGTATGCGATGAACGAAGGCTTGGATATTAGCTTTATTGAAGAAATGCCATTGGGCGCGATTGATAGCCATTCGCGTGAAGAGGCTTATTATTCAAGCGATGAGATTAAGCGCGACATAGAAACGCAGTTTGAATTATTGCCGAGTACTAAGAACACCGGTGGACCAGCGCGTTATTACAGTGTGAATGGCTACGACAATTTGGTCGGCTTTATTTCGCCGCACAGCCATAATTTTTGCGATACCTGTAACCGGGTTCGCGTAACGGCGTCGGGTTTATTGTTGTTGTGCTTAGGTCAAGAGCACTCAATGGACTTGAAGCGGGTATTAAGAGCAAATCCTACGGATTTGAATAAGGTGAAACAGGCTCTTATAGAGTCTATGGATATAAAGCCCGAAGGGCATGATTTTGATATTACTGAACAACCTGTTATCTTTCGTCATATGAGCGTAACAGGCGGTTAAGTTTTTTTGTTAACGTTTTAAAAATAAAATAGAACCCAGAGGAGGGTGTGTTATGCAAATGTCATTAGTAATTGATGCGAACAAATGTACAGGTTGTTTGCAGTGTGAAATGGCTTGTTCTTACGAAGGTGAAGGTGTATTTAACCCAACTAAGTCAAGAATTAAAATTTTCCCATTCCATGAAGAAGGTATTTTCGTACCTTATACATGTACTCAATGTGATGAAGCGTGGTGTATGCATGCTTGTCCTGTAGAGGCTATCGTTTTAAACAAAGAAACAGGCGCTAAAGAAATCGTTAACGATTTATGTGTAGGTTGTAAAGTTTGTACGATTGCTTGCCCATTTGGTACCGTTAACTACAACGCAGACAGCGGAAAAGTTATCAAATGTGATCTTTGTGGCGGCGACCCAGAATGTGCAAAAGCATGTCCAACAGATGCTATTACGTACCAAGATGCAAACTGGACGGGTTACGACAAAATGAAAGACTACGCTGCGAAAGCAATGCCAGCTAACTAAGTCTTTGTCATCGTATAAAAACAAATAAAATTTGGAGATAGACTTATGTCTTGGACAAAAAAAGTATTAAGAATTAACTTAACAGAAGGAACTTGTACGCCGGAACCATTGAATATGGAATGGGCGGAGCTGTACCTTGGCCAACGTGGTTTGGCGACAAAATACTTAACAGAAGAAGTGCCACCTACAACGGACCCTCTTTCACCTGAAAACACCATGTACATGATCACTGGCCCTTTAACAGGCACAATGGCATCAACAGCAGGTCGTTATTCAGTGGTAACAAAAAGCCCATTAACAGGTGCGGTTGCTTGTTCTAACTCAGGTGGCTTTTTCGGTAACGAAATGAAATGTGCTGGCTGGGATATGGTCATTCTAGAAGGCAAATCACCAACACCTGTTTACATCAGCATTAACGATGATAAAGCTGAAATTTTACCTGCAGACGAAATTTGGGGTAAATCAGTATGGGAAGCAGATGAATGGCTACACGCTAAACATCAAGATCCACAATTGCGTATTGCAGCGATTGGTGTATCTGGTGAGAAAGGTGTGCTTTATTCAGCAATTATCAATGACTTGCATCGTGCGGCTGGCCGTTCTGGTGTGGGGACTGTTATGGGCTCTAAAAACGTTAAAGCAATTGCCCTACGTGGTAGCAAAGGCGTAACGGTTAATGATCCTAAAGCATTCTTCGAAGCAACAACTGCAGCGAAAAAAGTATTGGCAGAAAATGCAGTGACAGGCGAAGGCCTTCCAGCATTAGGCACACAGGTGTTAATGAACGTTATTAACGAAATGGGTGCGCAACCCACTCACAACTACAAAGAGAGTGTGTTTGCCGGTGCGTCTAAAATTTCAGGTGAAGCAATGCTTGAAGCCCGTGACAGTGATGGTAAACCAAACTTAACAAGAAATGCCGGTTGTTTTGCTTGTACTATTTCTTGTGGTCGTATTTCAACCATCGACCCGCAACATTTCTCAGTGCAAAACAAAGAAGACTTGCACCCTAGCTATCATGGTAATTCAGGTGGTCTAGAGTATGAGGCAGCTTGGGCACTAGGTAGTGATACGGGTGTTGATGATCTTGATGCGCTTACGTACGCGCAGTTTGTATGTAACGAACAAGGTTTAGATCCAATTTCATTAGGCTCAACCATTGCTGCGGCCATGGAGTTGTTTGAAGAAGGTGTGATCACCACTGAAGACACAGGCGGTATCGAACTTAACTTCGGTAATGCTGAAGCGATGATTAAATGTACAGAGCTCGTTGCTAAAGGCGAAGGTTTTGGTCTAGAGCTTGGTCAAGGTTCGGCGCGTTTCTGTGAAAAGCACGGTCGCCCAGAGTTATCGATGACTGTTCGTGGCCAAGAATTCCCAGCGTATGACCCTCGTAGTATTCAAGGTATGGGCTTAGGTTATGCAACATCTAACCGTGGTGCATGTCACTTGCGTGGTTATACAGTGGCGTCTGAAGTATTAGGTATTCCTATTAAAACAGATCCATTAGAAACAGAAGGCAAAGCTGGGCTACAAATTGCATTCCAAAATGCAACGGCAGCCTTTGATTCAGCTGGTATCTGTATCTTTACATCATTCGCTTGGTCACTAGAAGACGTGGCTCCTCAATTGGATGCAGCGTGTGAAGGCGAATGGACCGTTGAGCGTTTAAGCGAAATTGGTGAACGTGTATGGAACCTAGAACGACTATATAACGACGCTGCTGGTTTAGGCGGTTCTGCTGATAAATTGCCACCAAGAATGGTATCAGAGGCTGTAACATCAGGCCCTGCTGAAGGTAAAGTAAATGGTTTAGACAAAATGTTACCGGAATACTATGCGGAACGTGGTTGGTCTCCAGAAGGTGATGTCACAGCAGAAACTAAAGCGCGTTTGGGCCTTTAATGTAACGCTGGATTGAGGTAAAAGAATAGAAGGCGAATCGTATGATTCGCCTTTTTTCTTGAATTAATATGATGTTTAACAAATCAGTGCTAACGAAATAATGAGTAAAAAAATCACAGTAAAACTGTTTGCGAGTTTGATGAAATTCCTGCCTGTAAACAGCACAAAATCACACGGGTTTGATTATAAAATTGACGAAACAACCACGGTTGGCTATTTAATTGATGATCTAAAACTACCGCGCAACGTGATTCATATCGTGTTGTTAAACGGTGTTTATTTAGACGCTGAGACTCGAGATGAAACGCCTCTGAATGAAGGTGACACGCTAGGCTTTTGGCCGCCAGTCGCAGGTGGTTAATGCAGCTTTTTAAAGAAAAAGGCTTTTTCTTGGAAATGGGTTTTTCACGCAAAGAGTTTATTGCTTTGTTAGATAGCCAAGGCAAACTCATTTATCAACGCGACGGCAATCTTATTACGTTCACATTGTCTGATCAGCAGGCGACAGTCACACTTGGAGAAGAGGGTGTTAGGCGTATAGCCTCAGCGCGTTTACCGAAGCTTGACGTGTACTTTGATTTTTCCAATATGGGTGATGGAGAGCAAGCGCAATTTATGAAAATTTTCTTACTCAAGTTCCACCGCGGTGGAGGTTAGTTGGTACCGTATTGTTGGCGATACTTAACAATGGCATTAAGGTATTTGGCGTTATCTGATTTTTCTAGGTAAGTAATAATGTCGGCTAAGCAGATAATAGAGGCAACTTTAAAACCATAACTTTTTTCTACGTCATCAATAGCAGACGTTTCACCCAGGCCTTTTTCTTGACGGTTTAGCGAAATCAAAACGCCTGCAGGTTCGGCATTAGCTTGTCGAATAATATCAACGGACTCGCGTACGGATGTTCCTGCGCTAATCACGTCATCAATAATCAACGCTTTACCATGAAGCTCTGCGCCGACCAGTAAGCCGCCTTCACCGTGGTCTTTAACTTCTTTGCGGTTAAACACATAAGGCACATCGGCATTGGATAATTCAGATAAACCGATACCCACGGCACAGACTAATGGAATGCCTTTGTAAGCAGGGCCGTATAGCATGTCGTACTCAATGCCAGAATCGTTTAAGGCATGCGCATAAAACTGACCAAGTTTACGTAGGCGCTCACCCGTATTAAAAAGACCGGTATTGAAAAAATACGGACTAACACGACCGGATTTAAGCGTGAACTCGCCAAATTTTAATACGTCACATTCAAGGGCAAATTCAATAAATTGGTGTTGGTAGTCTTTCATGGCGATAAGGTGTATTTGAAATGCGGTATTTTACACCCAAAGTAGGCAGTTGTTGCTAATGGAGATAAAGAAAAGCAGTTAATATCAGCTCAGTCGGTATCAGTTTGGGCGATCAGCCTAATGGTTTGGTTTATCTCATCTACGGTGATCTTTAATTCAATTGGCCGACAACAGACGCTACAATCTTCGATAATTTGCTGGCTACCTTGAGACGC
>DUCA01000082.1:0-779 GCA_012960055.1 Cycloclasticus sp. | reverse complement strand
ATAAGAAGGTGATTCATTCCGCAGGTAGAAAATACTCTAAGGTATTGTTTAAGAAATTCCAGCCTTGCTCAGTGCAGGTATAGCTTGATTGATTAAGCTGTAATAGCTCTTTGTTTAATAAGCGGGTGAGAGTGGGTTGGATAATCGAGGCGTTTAGGCCGGTTCTGTTGCTGAACTGTTCGAGGCTAAAGCCCGATTTTAAACGCAAGGTATTCATCATATATTCGAAGGGCAACTCGTTAGCAATAACGGTGTTGTCACCACCAATAGCGGTGTCTGTGCCTGCGTGTTTCATAAAATCACGGGGTTGTTTACGCTTCCAAGAACGCGTGATTTGACCACTATTATTGGTTAGTTTACCGTGAGCACCCGCGCCAATGCCAATGTAATCTCCAAACTGCCAATAGTTAATATTGTGTTGTGATTGCTGCTGCTGGGCTGCGTAAGCGGATACTTCATATTGTTCAAGCTGCTTAGAGATTTGCTGTTGGCAAGCGCTCTGCATGTCCCAGATTAATTCATCGTGCGGTAAAACAGGCGGGTATTTATGAAATAAGGTGTTTTTTTCAAGCGTTAATTGATAGTGTGACAGGTGCCCTGTTTGGTAACTAAGCGCCGTATTCACATCGCCCACGGCTTGTTCGATAGTTTGCTCAGGTAGACCGAACATTAAATCTAAGTTGATGCGTTGAAAGCCCGCATCCTGCGCCATCTTAATTGCGCGGTGGGCTTGCTGGCTATCATGAATACGCCCCAGCTTTGTTAAGTGTTGATCGTTA
>DUCA01000081.1 GCA_012960055.1 Cycloclasticus sp. | reverse complement strand
GCACCATTACCAGCGTAATGAGGTCTTTAAACACGCGGATGTCAGCGGTGACTCATTAAAGCTATCCAATTATGCGGCGCACTCAAAAGCCCAGTACATCGTTTTTTGCGGTGTGCATTTTATGGCAGAAGTGTCCGATATTTTATCGCGCCCAGATCAGGTGACCCTTTTGCCAGATCTTGCGGCGGGCTGTTCCATGGCCGATATGGCCAACCGCAAAAACGTAGAGCGCAGTTGGAAAGAGCTCAATTCCGTTATCAATGCGGATGAGTGCGTCACGCCGGTGACCTACATCAATTCGGCGGCGGATTTAAAAGCATTTTGCGGTCAACATGACGGCATCGTGTGTACCTCGTCCAATGCCAAGCAAGTATTGGATTGGTGTTTTGAAAAACGCGAAAAGATTCTCTTTTTCCCCGATGAGCACCTCGGTAGAAATACCGGCTACCGCATGGGTATTCCACTTGAAGACATGGTGGTGTGGGACTTTAATCAGCCCTTAGGCGGTTTGAGCAAGGCGCAAATACAAAACGCCAAGATGATTCTTTGGAAAGGCTTTTGTTCGGTTCATCAAATGTTCCAAGCAGAGCAAATTGACGACTTTAAAAAGCAATACCCAGAAACCCTCGTTATTGCGCACCCCGAGGCTAATTTTGAGGTCTGCGAAAAAGCCGACCACGTCGGCTCAACTGAAATGATCCTAAAAACAGTGCGTGAAGCAGCGCCCAATACGCGTTGGTTAGTGGCAACCGAGCTGAATTTGGTGAACCGTTTAAACGAAGAAGTGAAAGACCAAGGCAAGCAGGTGCACTTTATGTCGCCGACCGTGGCGATGTGTTCCACCATGTTTCGAACCGACCCGCAGCATCTGGCGTGGGTGTTAGAAAACCTAGCTAACGGGCACGTGGTCAACCAAATTCAAGTAGCGGATGACGATAAGGCGATGGCTAAAAAGTCATTAGACAGTATGCTGTCACTTTTCTGAAGTGGCTATTATTTTCTATTCAATAAAAGAAAACAACCAACTTAATTAAGCCGAATGGCGTCATAATTATTTGACCAAAGTTATGAGGAATTAAGCGGGTTGAGCCTTGATTTTGAAATTAACCGTGGTCTGTCCCCCATTCCTATGCTTCTTGTCTTTCAAGCAAAAAAAGCCCCGGTGTTAACCGAAGCTTTTCTTATCTAGGGTCGAAGGTCAATTAATTCGAGTCTGACCCCCTTTATCCAATTATTTTCTTTGTTGGGTGAAATTAACAACCGGCATCTAGGCTTTAATTATTTGACCAAAGTTATGGGGAATTAAGCGGGTTGGGCCTTGATTTTGAAATTAACCGTGGTCTGTCCCCCCATTCCTATGCATCTTGTCTTTCAAGCAAAAAAAGCCCCGGTGTTAACCGAGGCTTTTCTTATCTAGGGTTGAAGGCCAATTAATTCGAGTCTGACCCCATTTGTCGACCCCATTTGTCCTCCATTTGTCCTGGTTAGCAATCACCCTGGCCTGATCTCATTCCGCGAGTGGCATTACAAATAGTCCCTGCATTTGCCCAAGTAATATTGGCGCCTCCAGCAGTTAATGATGGGGTGTCTACTATTGTAAGGTTGAGGCCAGCTGTAGTAGTGGCACCTGAAGTCACCGTAGTTATGCCGTTAGTAACGGAGGTTACGACAGTAATATTATCAGTTAGGCCAATGGTTGGTACACCATTGCTACCAGCGCTGCACCCAGTAAAAGTACCAGTTTCTGCATTACAAACTGCAATTGCCGTTTTAGTAGAAGATATTTCTGCAATTGCCGCGGCTGCTTTTGCACGAGAGGTGTAGTCACTATAAGCCGGAATAGCAATCGCCGCCAAAATACCAATAATCGCTACCACGATCATTAATTCAATAAGCGTAAAGCCTTTTTGAGTGTTTTGTTTCATGGTGTGTAAATTTTGCATATTGATGTCCTTATTAAAATGAAAATGAGTGTCTTGCGTATCTTGCATTGATAAGGATGCACGTTGTGCGCCAAGGTAGCTTAACGCGCGTTTAAATGGCTTAAGCTCTTGTTATTAACGAGAAATAATTGAATTTCGCTTGCGTATTAAACGCCGCCGAGCGAGGGTTTTTAGCCGTTTAGGTCATAAAGTGACGCGGTGGGTCACTTTGTGCTAATCCTCTAAGCCGAGTTTTTTTAAGCGATAGCGTAATGCCCGAAAGGTAATGCCGAGTGCTTTGGCGGCGGCGGTTTTGTTCCAACGTGTTTTTTCCAATGCGTTAACGATGGCTTCTTTTTCCAAACTGCCCAGATAGTCTTCGAGGGAGGCGACGGTTGGCGGTTGAGGTTGTTGTCTGGGGTCGGCGCTGACGGGGGCGGTTTTATGTGCGATGTTCGGTAATTGTATGTCCGTCTCTTGTATGAGCTGGTTTTCACAGAGGGTAAAGGCGCGTTCGAGTATGTTTTCTAGTTCACGCACGTTACCGGGAAAGCGGTATTGCGTGAGGGCTTTTAAGGCCTGATCGCTGAGCTCTATTTTAACCTGACGATGTTGCTTGGCTAGTTTTTCTAAAATATGACGGACGAGCAGCTGAATGTCTTCTTTTCGTGCGCTCAATTTAGGCAAGGGCAATTCGATAACGTTGACTCGGTAGTACAGGTCTTGTCGAAACTCGCCTTGTTCAACCAGTGCGCCTAAGTCTTTGTGAGTGGCGCTGAGGATTCTGACGTCAACGGGTGTTTCTTTATCGCTGCCGATGGGTCGGATGGATTTTTCTTGAATCGCGCGCAGTAATTTCACTTGCATATGCAGCGGTAAGTCGGCAATTTCATCTAAGAACAAGGTGCCGCCGTCGGCGGTTTGGAAGAGGCCTTTTTTGTTTGCAATGGCGCCGGTAAAGCTGCCTTTGAGGTGCCCAAAGAATTCGCTTTCCATCAGTTCGTGGGGAATTGCGCCGCAGTTAATCGGCACAAAGGCTTGTTTGGCGCGCGGGCCTTTTTGATGGATGAGCTGGGCGACCAGTTCTTTGCCGGTGCCAGAATCACCGCTGATATAGATGGGTGCTTGGCTACGCGCGAGTTTGACGATGCTTGCCCGCACGTTTGCCATCACAGCGGAGTCGCCGAGTAATTGTTTGCGGCTTCGCCGATCAACGGGTTCAACCGGGTGGTTAATTTTAATCGCCGAGCTAACCAGGCACTTTAAACTTTTCAGCTCGACCGGTTTGGAAACAAAATCAAAGGCGCCGAGTTTGAGCGCATTAATGGCGGTTTCCATGCTGCCGAAGGCGGTGATAACGGCGGTCGGCACGGTGGGGTAATGTGTTTGTATGTGCTCAACGAGCTCAAGCCCATTGCCGTCGGGTAATTGCAGGTCGGTCAGGCATAAATCAAAGGAATGGTATTTTAAGAGCGCCTTCGCTTGGCTTAAGTCTTGCGCTGATTTACTCGCGATACCCATGCGTAACAAGGTGATTTCAAGCAGTTCTAGAATATCGGCTTCGTCGTCAACAATTAGGGCAAGTGCTTGCGTCATTTATTCAACTAGGGATGGTTAAAATGTAGGGTGAATCGACTGCCGCCTTGTGCATTGGCGCAGTAGCTTAATTTAGCCTGATTTAACTCGGCAAGTTGACTGGAAATATACAGCCCCAGTCCAGTTCCGCACGCGGAGGTGGTGTAGAACGGTTCAAAAATTTTCGCCACATTCTTTTCCTCGATGCCGGCGCCGTCGTCCGATACGCTGATAAAAACGCGTTGGTTTGAGGCGTGTCGTCCGCAGCGTATGTCGATAACCGGCCTGCTTGAATCACGTTGGCCGTACGTTAGGGCGTTACCACACAGGTTGTCGATAATTTGTTTAAGCTGATTCGGGTCGACGTGGACGTCGTTTATATCGTCGCTAAGGGTGATTTTAAACGGTGATTGGCTGAGTCCGAATTGTTCGTTAAAGTGGGTTTCAAATTCAGCGAGCCATGCTCGTAAGCTAACGCGTTGAATATGGCTTTCTTCTTGCCGCGACAACTGCAGAACGCTTTTAACGATGTTGTTCACGCGTCCAGCGTGGTTATGAATGATCTCGAGTAATCGCTGGTCTTCTTTTTCAATGGCGGACGACTCGGACAATAACTCGCCGGCATGGCTGATTGCGCCTAAGGGATTGCGAATTTCATGGGCGATACTGGCGGTTAATCGCCCCAACGAGGCGAGCTTTCCTTGTTGTATTTGCTGGTCGACAGACGAAAGGTCATCCAAAAAGATAATGTAAGTGTCATCAATAAAGCTATCGAGTCGGCTAAAGCGCAGTTTAATCCGCGGCGAGGTTGAACTAGCCGAAAGCGTCGCGGTATTTTCAGTCGGCACGTTTTGCCAGCGTGTTAATAACTGCTCGCCTTGTATTGACGCCTCCGACAGCGGCCTGCCAAGGGTCATCGGTCGGCCAAATAGTTGGCTGGCGGCTTCGTTGGCTAAGCGGATATGATGATGTTGGTCGACCACGATAATGCCTGACTGCAAATGTTGAATGATGCAGTCATTCAATTGCACGAGGTCTTCAATTTCACGGCGTTGCTGTTGAGTCATTTGCTCTGATGTTTCAACGCGTTTTGTCAGTACCAGCGCGAGTAAGGAAATGGTAAAGAACGATGCGCTTAAAACAGCGGCATACGCATAGGCGGTTTTTTCAAACGCATGGGATAAATCAGCGTAGCTTTGTTCACCCAGCACCGCAAAGGTGGCGATGGCGGCAAACGCTAATGCGCATTGTCCGCCAGCCAATAAAGCACCGGCAGCGACGCTCACGGCGAGTAGCATGCCAAGGCCACTGGTGATGCCGCCACTGGCGTGCATCAATACGGTTAATAAAATAATATCGGTTATTATTTTGAACTGCACTTGTCGTGTGTAAGCAAGGTACGGCTGGCGAATAAAAACGCTGCTAAAGACGGTCAGTGCGAGATACGTTAAGCTGGCCGATTGGAATAAATTGGCATCGTGTTGGCCGAAAATAGAGGGCCCGGTGTGGCTGATAAATAAGCCAAAAAGAGCCGCAGACAAAACGATTTGATAGCGGTGAAAGATGTTAAGTGTTTGCCACGCTTGATTGGCGGGCAAAAAAAAACCACTGCCGAACGGACAGCTCTTTATAAGGTTTTTAGACGTTGGGTCAACAGACATACTTTGAGTATAGATGTTTGATTGGTTTTGTTAGCAAAATCATCTAAAATGGTGGTATTAAGTTTTTGGCGTTAATAACAAAGGAAGAAGAATGAATTTACATGAATACCAAGCAAAACAGG
Source organism: Cycloclasticus sp. (assembly GCA_012960055.1). Classification (GTDB taxonomy): domain Bacteria; phylum Pseudomonadota; class Gammaproteobacteria; order Methylococcales; family Cycloclasticaceae; genus Cycloclasticus. The sequence goes on along the minus strand of DUCA01000081.1, from coordinate 27 downwards.
TGTTTGCTGAATATGGCGTACCTGTTC
>DUCA01000080.1 GCA_012960055.1 Cycloclasticus sp. | reverse complement strand
GATGTACTACGTGATCTTGAGGTTTATATGGAGGGCCTTGTGGTTGATGGCGACCCTCGCTTTATACACACGCTTGAAGGCATTGATGATATGCCCGCACACATTCGAACTATACTAACTAACCCTAACTTGTCCATTCCCATTGCAAACGGCCGACTTGCCTTAGGCACTTGGCAAGGTGTGTTTCTTTGGGAACACCGTTTACAACCTCAGCGTCGACAAATAACCGTTACAGCGTTTGGCTAAGCCCAACAAATGAATTCTATTTGGCCCGCAAAACAGTGTGCACTATCGACGATTGAGATTGACAAGCTCCATCAACATTTAATTCATCCTTTTGAACGTCGCCTGCAAGAACTGCGTATAGATAACTCTCTATTACCGTATTTGAAGTCATTCTATATTCCCTTCGCCGCCTGGATCAACGAGCAAAGGTCTCACTCACCGCAAACACTTGTTGTCGGCATCAATGGCGCTCAAGGCAGTGGCAAGTCCACCTTATCGCAACTAGTGACTGATATTTTAGAGCAGGGGTTCGGGCTAACGACCGCCATTTTGTCGATTGACGATATTTACAAAACGCGTCTACAACGTCAACAAATGTCCGCTGAACTGCACCCACTATTTGAGACACGCGGCGTACCAGGCACGCACGATACGTCCTTGGGAATGGAACTGATTAAACAAACAATCGCGCTAAAAAAAGGCGAACAACTTCTTTATCCAGTTTTCGACAAAGGCAATGACGAGCCCTCACCTAAAAGCAACTGGAAAACGTATACGGGCCCTATCGATATTTTAATTTTCGAAGGCTGGTGTGTGGGCGCACAAGCTCAAACTGAAAGCGCCTTAATTCAAGACGTTAACTCCTTAGAACAAGAAGAAGATTCGCAAGGTATTTGGCGACACATTGTTAACGAACACCTTAAAACCGATTACCGCGCCTTGTTTGACTCGCTCGACTGCATTATATTTTTGCAAACCCCTCATTTCGATTGCGTATTGAAATGGAGAGGCTTACAAGAACGAAAGCTAGCCAACAAACAACAGCACGAGAAACACCTGATGACCGCAGAAAAAACGCTTAAACGCTTTATTGCGCATTACGAAAGATTAACCAGATTCCAGCTAGAAGACCTGCCTACTCGAGCTGACATCACCATCAAATTAGGTGAAGACCACCAAATGAAACAGGTATTAATCCGGCGCCCGTAGTACCAACGCTACTCGCCTATTTTTACTGCGTCCTTGCTCGTCAGCGGCCTAGTGTCGGCATATCGACACCCCTCCTAATCAAATAGCGCGTCACACTAGTTGCTCTGGCGGAAGACAGCTCCCAATTCGATAAATACCGCGGTGTGGATATTGACTGGTTATCAGTATGGTCTTCTACCAAAATATGCCAAGGACGCTGCTTTAACATCACCGCCAGTTCTTCAAGCATTCTTTCGCCTCCCTCACACTCACACGGTCTTTTAAATGACTCATGTAAACCTGATCTAAGAATGCACGGTTTATTGGCTGCTTTTCAACACGCGCGATCAGCCAACTGGCCTTTGATAATATCGGGCAACTCACGAATCAGCTGTAACACTTTATGCTGTGGCTTACTCAACAGAACCGCGCGCAGCGTGCCGCCTATAAAGAGTACCCCTTTCCTAATCTCGGAAATTCTTAAACTGTAACGGCAAGCCTAAGCCTTCGGCCTTTAACATCGCCATCACCGATTGAAGGTCGTCACGCTTTTTACCGGTTACACGCACTTGTTCTTTTTGAATTTGCGCCTGAACCTTCAACTTCTTTTCTTTAATCAGCTTGGTGATTTTTTTAGCCGACTCACTGTCCAAGCCTTCTTTAATGATAATTTTTTGTTTTACTTTAACGCCAGACTGTTCGGCCTTTTCCACCTCCATACAATCAGCATCCACGCCACGACGAGAGAGCTTAATACGGAAGATGTCCAGCATTTGTCCCAATTGGAAAGTCGACTCACCCGTCAATGTCACGTCATTGCCGGCCAAATCAAACTCCGCGCCTGTGCCTTTAAAATCGAACCGCGTACCCACTTCTTTATTCGCTTGGTCAACCGCATTGGTCAACTCGTGCATATCTACTTCTGAAACCACATCAAATGACGGCATGTTGCCTCCTATACTTGTTAGTTAATTTATTGTATTGAGAAACGGCAAAAAATAGCGGCGTTATTTTCGCATGGCGCGAACGGTGTCGTACGCCTCTGTTATTTCTTGTGTTTTTTCTTTGGCTATTTTCATCATCTCATCCGGCAAACCTTTGGATACCAATTTATCTGGATGATGCTGACTGATTAAACGACGATAAGCCTTTTTCACTTCTGCGTCCGTCGCTGTTTCGCTAACACCCAGAATTGCATACGCTTCTTCCGGTGTGGAGCGACTTTGTTGGTGCGTACCGCGTCGTTGGCTTGCCCCTAACATGCGTTTTAACTGCTCGTATGCAAAGCTTGGAATACCTAAACGCCCACAAATATGCAGCAAAATTTTGTCTTCGGCATCATCCAGTACACCATCTGCAAACGCGGCTTGAAGCTGAACTTCAATAAACATACGCACCAGATTTTTATGCCGCTGGCAGGCTTGTTTAAACTCGTCCAGTTCGGCGTCTAAATCAAAATCAGATGATTTACCGCGATTAAACTGCCCAATGGCTTCTTTCTGCATCTGTGCAGATAATTCCATTTGCGCCATCACGCGCTTAGCCATTTGAATTTCTTCTTGTGACACTTGCCCGTCTGCTTTGGCAAGATGCCCCATAATGGCAAACGTGGATTTAAAGAAGGTTTTTTTAGTCCGTTGCTGGCGCTCAGGGTCAAAGGGGTTCTGCGCCATGCCTGTATCAAATTTATGGCCGATATAGATGCCAATTAGAGCCCCCCAAATATTGAAAGTCATATAACCGAATATGCCGCCCAATAATTTTCCTGTCCACCTCATTGATTCATACCTTTTACTTGCAAAATTGTTAATAAAATTAGATGATTAGCGGCTTTTTTATTAAGCAATATAATCAAATGACTATTCCAGCATTTCTACTCGACGCCGATTTAAACAGCCTACCACTTATTCACAAAGGAAAAGTTCGAGATATTTATGATATTGATGACAAACATATGCTGATTGTCACTACCGATCGCCTGTCTGCCTTCGACGTTATTCTACCCGACCCTATTCCGGGTAAGGGCATTGTGCTTAATGAAGTGTCTAACTTTTGGTTTGAGAAGCTCGGTGATTTAATTCCTAACCAGCTATCTGATGTAACGCTAAATCAAGTTCTGGATAACGAGCAAGATTGCCAACGTCTTGAAAAACGTGGCATTGTCGTTAAAAAACTAAACCCTTTACCGATTGAAGCCATTGTTCGCGGTTACTTAATCGGATCAGGTTGGAAGGATTACCAAAAATCAGGCAAGGTTTGCGGCATTCAATTGCCCGAGAATTTACAACAAGCGTCTCAACTACCCGAAGCGATTTTTACACCCTCGACCAAAGCTGCTGTGGGTGAGCACGATGAAAACATTTCTTACGAACAAACCATCGAATTGCTGGGCGAAGACCTAGCGAAACAAGTACGCGATATCAGCTTAACCCTTTATACAACAGCGGCTAAATACGCCTTAGAACGCAATATCATTATTGCCGATACTAAATTCGAATTTGGCTTAGATGACAACGGTGTATTACACCTAATCGACGAAGTGCTAACACCCGATTCATCACGTTTTTGGGATGCCAAAGAATACAAAGTAGGCACTAGCCCTGCTAGTTTTGATAAGCAAATCGTTCGCGATTACTTAGAAACTCTAGATTGGGACAAGACTAACCCGGGTCCTACGCTACCTTCTGAAGTTACTGAAAAAACCGCAGCAAAGTACAGAGAAGTTCAAGCATTATTAACCGAATAGGCTTTCAATTACACGAAAAAAAGGGCGCATAAAGCGCCCTTTTTTATGTCCAACATGTCTTACTATTTATGAGTAAACTCAGGATATGCTTCCAAACCACATTCACTAAGATCAACACCTTCGTACTCTTCCTCTGCTGATACTCTAATGCCCATTACCGCTTTCAGTACGCCCCAAACAATCAGACTTGTGATGAATACCCAACCAAAGATAGTTGCTGCACCAATTAGCTGCCCTGAAAAGCTAACGCCATCATTGGTTAAAGGCACCAACATCAGCCCTAACAAGCCACAGGTACCGTGTACTGAAATAGCACCGACTGGATCATCAATGCGCATTTTATCTAACGCTACAATTGATAACACAACCAATACGCCACCTGCTGCACCAAACAATGTTGCTTCTAGCGCTGTTGGTGTTGAAGGTTCTGCCGTAATTGCTACAAGGCCTGCTAATGCGCCATTTAACAACATTGTTAAATCAGCTTTGCCGAACAATACACGAGCAATAATTAACGCACCCATTGCACCACCTGCTGCCGCTGCATTGGTATTCAAGAAAACCATCGCAACTGAGTTGGCACTGGCGATATCGCCAAGTTTAAGCACCGAACCACCGTTAAAACCGAACCAACCCATCCACAGAATGAAAGTACCTAATGTCGCTAACGGTAAGTTTGCACCTGGGATTGGCGTGATTTCTCCATCGGGGCCATATTTACCTTTACGAGCGCCTAATAGAAGCACGCCTGCTAACGCTGCTGCAGCGCCAGCCATATGCACAATACCTGAACCCGCAAAGTCTGAGAACCCAAGGTCACCGAGGTTATACATGCCGAAAACGTCTTCGCCATTCCATGTCCACGCGCCTTCCATTGGATAGATAACGCCCGTCATCACCACTGCAAAGGCAAGGAATGACCATAACTTCATACGTTCAGCAACCGCGCCTGACACGATAGACATCGCCGTGGCAACGAACACCACTTGGAAAAAGAAGTCTGAGGCATTTGCATAGACAGAGCCGCCATTAAAGCCCGCCTCCTGCGATTCAGCCAATACGGTTGCAGTTAATGCATCTGCCGTTGCCGCCCCATCCAGTTCAATGCCGCTGAGCATTGCACCGCCGCCGTACATAATCTCATAGCCGTACACTAAGTACATGATGCAAGAAACAGCAAACAACGCTACGTTTTTAGTTAAAATTTCTGCTGTATTTTTTGAACGAACAAGCCCCGCCTCTAACATCGAGAAGCCAGCTGCCATCCACATTACTAGCGCGCCGCATACCAAAAAGTAAAAGGTATCGACCGCGTATTGTAGTTCCAATATATTATTCGCGTTTATATCCACGTTTATGTCCTCTTTTTTATTAAAGCGCTTCTGCGCCCGTTTCACCGGTACGGATGCGCACCA
>DUCA01000079.1:3018-5369 GCA_012960055.1 Cycloclasticus sp. | reverse complement strand
ACTGACGGGTTTTATAGACACATATAATGAATTGCTTATTTTGCGATTTGTAACGGGACTGGGCTTAGGCGGTGCTATGCCGAATGCAACCGCACTAATGACGGAGTATGTATCGAATCGCCACCGCAATGTGGCCATCGCGGTTATATTTTTAGGTATGCCAATTGGTGGTATTACTGGTGGTTTGTTGGCGGGGCAAATTATTCCAGTGTTCGGCTGGTCATCGTTGTTTTATGTGGGCGGTTTAATGCCTTTATTATTGCTGCCAGTGCTATTAATTTGGTTGCCAGAATCTCCGCGATTTTTGCTTGAACACGATAATGATAACGACGCAGTATTGCGTAATATCGCTAGGAAAATAGATCAACAAAATAAGATTACTGATGATACGGTGTTTGCGCATCATATTGATGAAGCTAAACACTTTCCGATTAAAGCTCTATTTTTAGAGGGAAGGGCAAAAGACACGCTGTTACTTTGGACGGTGTTCTTCTTTAACTTGATGGTTATTTATTTTCTGTATAGCTGGATACCAACGTTATTAGTACAGGCGGGTTATGAGCTAAGCCAGGCGACAAAAACCGTGGTGGTGCTTAATATTGGCGGTGCGGTTGCGCCATTTATGTTTTCTAAGTTAATTAAATCAATGGGTTCGAAGGTGGTATTAACATCGTGCTTCTTTTTCGGTGCATTGAGCATGATAGCAGTTGGCCAATTAGGCTCGTCGTTAAATTTAGTGATGGTATTGGCTTTTTTCGCAGGCTTCTTTATCGTCGGTGGTCAAATCAGTCTCAATGCGCTGTCTAGCTATATGTACCCCACACATATCCGTTCAACGGGTGTGGGTTGGGCGAATGGTATAGGCCGTTCAGGCTCAATTTTTGGACCCTTATTGGCGGGCGCGTTAGTCACCGCATCGTTTGGTTTGAATGTTAATTTCATCGTGTTTGGCGCGCTGTGCTTTATCACCGCGACGGCTTCATTTTTTATTAGTAATCACGAGAAAAAGTCTGAAAGTATTTGAGTTTGAATAAGGCCAACTGCATCAGGTAATCAACAAAGGAATGACTATGCGTAATAGAGAACCAAGGCCGCTGACCGAAAACGATGTGACGCCAAAAGAAGATTTAGACAATAGCCGAGCGCTTATTTCAGCCTCGCGCCGTCAGTTTATGATGCAAAGTTCGATCGTTATGCTGGCAAGTGGGCTAGCCCCCAGTACTTTATGGGCAGGCAATAAAGTAGAACAGTATAAGAAGAGTTTTTATTCACTAAAAGAAAAGCTAACGCCGTACGAGTATGTCACCACCTACAATAATTTTTACGAATTTGGTACCGGCAAAGGTGATCCAGTTGTTAATGCCCATCGGCTAAAAACCAAACCGTGGAGTGTTACGATTGAAGGCGAAGTGGGTAAGCCGGGTGTGTATGACCTTGAAGATATCCTTAAACGTCAGCAATTGGAAGAACGCATTTACCGATTACGTTGTGTTGAAGCGTGGTCAATGGTTGTGCCGTGGATTGGATTTTCTTTGGCAGACTTGATTAAGCAAATGGAACCCACTTCGAAAGCTAAATATGTAGAATTCACAACCTTGTATGACCCGGAGCAAATGCCTGGTCAAAACCGCCAGACCTTAAAATGGCCGTATACCGAAGGTTTAAGAATGGACGAGGCGATGAACCCATTAACCATGATGGCAACCGGTTTATACGGTGCAGACATGCCGAACCAAAACGGTGCACCGTTGCGCTTAATTGTGCCGTGGAAGTACGGCTTTAAGAGCATTAAGTCTATCGTTAAAATTAGACTAACTGAACACATGCCAAAAACCTCATGGAACGAATCTGCAGGACGAGAATATGGTTTCTACGCAAATGTGAATCCTAGGGTTGCTCACCCAAGGTGGAGCCAAAGCCGAGAGCGCATTATTGGCGCATCTTTGTTTACACCAAAACGTGAAACAGAAATGTTTAATGGTTACGGTGAACAAGTCGCCAGCTTATACAAAGGCATGGATCTTAGACGGTTCTTTTAATAGGCGATGGTTTAAGTGGCAAGAAAAAGGCTTTCTAAAGTTCAGTTAGGTATTTTAAAAACTATCGTTTTTGTTCTGTGCTTGCTGCCGTTTAGTCTTATTTCATGGGATGCGGTTAACAATTTACTAGGCGCAGACCCCATTCAAACGCTGCATTTCAGAACCGGCGATTGGACGCTGCGCTTTTTGTTTATCACCTTAACCATGTCACCTTTACAGCGTTTGTTTAAGTCGCCACTACCCATTCGCTTTCGCCGCATGTTCGGCTTATTTGCGTTTTTTTACGCCAGTCTGCACGTGCTGGTTTGGCTG
>DUCA01000079.1:0-2958 GCA_012960055.1 Cycloclasticus sp. | reverse complement strand
TTTTAGGTTTGGTCGCGTATAGCATGTTGCTATCGTTAGCAGTCACCTCGACAGCGGGTATGATGCGTCGTATGGGAAGGTCATGGTTTACATTACACAAATTGGTTTACCTAATAGCGGTGATGGGCGTCGTGCATTTCTTTTGGCTAACAAAACTAGACTATATAGAACCCCTTATTTATGCCGCTGTCCTGTCCATTTTATTGGCATATCGTTGGCCAACGATTAAGCGTCTGTTTAGTTCAAATAAATCATGACAAACAAATTTGTGCCGGCAAAGTGGCTGGCAAATGCACACATGCAAACCATGTGGCCTTTGTTCTTTCGAAAAGTACCCGCGTTCAAACGAATTAGAGAGCGCTTTAATACGCCGGACAATGATTTTTTTGATGTCGATTGGTACGGAACAGGTCAAAAAGGCATTGTGATTTTAATGCACGGTTTAACGGGCAGTTCATCTTCGCGTTACATATTAGGTATGCAACGGGCGCTGGAACAAAATGGCCTCACAACAGCCGCTTTAAATTGTCGAGCATGCAGTGGTGAACCAAACTTAAAAGCCGGTAGTTATCACGCGGGTTTTACTAATGATATTAATCAGCTCTACCACGCGATTCGCAGTAAAAACCCAAAGACACCCATCTATACAGTTGGGTTTTCTTTAGGTGGCAACATTATGCTCAAGTGGTTGAGTGAAAAGGCCGATACACTATATATTAGCGGCTGCATTGCCGTATCGGTTCCCTATAAACTAGGTAATTGTGCTGACAGGATGGATCGCGGCTTATCTAGAATTTACCGCTCTCATTTGATCGGCGAAATGAAGAAGAAGCTAGCGGGCAAATTAAAGTTCTTTGACGGCAATAATATGCCCGCTGAAGCGGCAAAATTAAGAGCATTGGGTGACATCAGTCGGATAAAATCTTTTTGGGAGTTCGATAATGATGTGGTAGCAAGACTGCATGGCTTTGCAGACGTGCATGATTATTACCAACGAAGTAGTTCGATTGGTTTTTTAAAAAACATAAAAACAGAAACATTGTTGATTCAATCATTAGATGACCCGTTTTTAACGCCATCAGTTCTGCCTGCAACAAATGAATTATCGGCAACAACTGAACTAGAAGTCATTGAAAAAGGCGGCCATGTTGGTTTTATTGGTAGAGTAAAATCAGGTGGCTTGGATTACTGGTTAGAGCAGAAAATAGTTAATTTCCTAATGCAACTTAAGTCAGTTAAATAGAGGGAGTATTGTGTTCTTTGATAAAGTGGAGGACTACTAAACGAAGTTTATAGAGCCGCTAGTTGACTTCAAGTTGAAGCGACAACATCTGCTATTAAGAAGCGGAGACGCAAAAAAACCAGCGCTTTGATCTATGCTAAGAACTGTGGGTATATAAAATAAGTAATGAAACAGTCTGCTTGCGCTGGATAAGAATGGTCCTTTGCTTATCAATGAAAAGCAGTAAAGATTTCTAAACTCAAAGGAGAAAAATAATGGCAATGAGTAAATGCCCTGAATGTTCATCAGATGTCAGTAATTTCGCTTTAAACTGTCCTAGTTGTGGTGCCCACCTAAAAAAATCAAGACGTGGTTTTTTTGGCTATATTATTAAATATAGCTTTATTGGCTTCAATATCCTTATGCTTGGTGCGTTTATAAGTGGCATGGGGGGCGTAAACGAAGTTATGAATGAGTCTATGTCAGACGCTGAAATGGCGGGGGCAACAATCGGTGCCGGGATTGGAATTAGCATGGTACTTGGCATTTGGGCATTTGGGGACATTATTCTAGGGTTGTTAGTGTTTCTTACCCGCGCGAAGTCATAACAATTCATATCGTTCCTTGTCATGAAAATACTTGTCTTGAATAGTACGCCTTAATGCTTATGGCTGCGTTAAGAAATGAATACGTAATATTTGTCTATTGATTGAAAGAGATGATTGGGTGTTATGTCACTTTCTTGAAGAAAATAAGCAACTGATGGTGAGTTTGAAATATCCATTGCTGTCGCTGTTCTTATCCTGATGTGAGTATCATCACAGGGTGTAAATGAGCATAGCTTAACGTGTAAGTTGGTAGGGTGTAGGGTCTATGCTCGTTGGGTTGCCTAATACAATATCTGTCATTAGTTGTGCGCTGGCCGGGGCGGTGACGATGCCATTCCTATAATGCCCGGCGTTTAGGCTTAAGTTTTTGTAGCCATCAACGCGGCAGATATATGGAATGCTGCTGGGTGAAGAGGGTCTTAGTCCTGCCCAGTGGGCATCGGGTTCAATGTTTGAAAGTGCAGGGTACAGTTGCTGTGCAAAATCGCGTAATTCCTTGAAGGCTTGTTGGGAGGTGTTTGCGTTGAATCCTGTGTGTTCGCGTGTGCTACCGACGACAATTCGCCCCTCTTTTCTGGGAATGATGTAACGGTTACCGTCCATCACCATGCAGGGATTTGGAATGTCGATGGGTGGAAAACAAATCATCTGTCCTTTGACAGGCGCTATGTCGGGTTTTTTGATGTCCTTGGGTATAAGTTGACTGCTCCAAGCGCCTGCACAAATAACGTATTCGGTGCCTTTAATGATGCGGTCATCCAGTTCAACGCCGGTTATCAGGTTTGGCTGTGTGTGTAATGTTTTAGCGTCTTGCTCATCTATAAAGGTAACGCCGTTATCTTCTAGATAGCGTGACAGCGCCGCCAATAGTTTATGCGGGCGAATTGTTGCAACATCGTCGCGAAGTAAGGCGGGTTCGCTGAATGAGTTTAAATGAGCGAATTGCTTGTTCAGCTGTTCTGGCGACAACAATTCATTCGACGCCTTATGTTGTTGGCACCAATCGATTGCCTGCGCCATATCGTCATCATTGAGTACCAACATACCAGAAGGTAGCCATTCAGGGTCTATGCCTGTTTGGGCGTGTAATTCTTCGGATAATTGTTGGTATATGGACTGGCTAATTGA
>DUCA01000078.1 GCA_012960055.1 Cycloclasticus sp. | reverse complement strand
CGGTGATATTTTATTGACCTACACCACCAGTGGAAACTCTGGCAACGTACTAGAAGCTATCAAAGCTGCTCACGATAGAGACATGACGATTATCGTCGTTACCGGCAAAGATGGCGGTGAAATTGCGTTGCAAAATCTGCTCAATGAGGGCGATATTGAACTACGAGTACCCTCAAATTCAACCGCTCGCATACAAGAAGTACACCTAGTGATTACACACTGCTTGTGTGACCTTATTGACGTTCAACTCTTTGGATAATATTTAATGACACTGAATAAAACGACGCTATTTTCATCTTTGCTGATTATTAGCCTGCTATCCGGTTGTACCGCTGTAACCATAGGAACGGCTGCCACAACTGGGATTGCCCTTGCGCACGACAGACGAAGTGCTGGCACGGTCATAGATGACCAAACGATTGAGCTAAAAGCCCTTAGAGTGCTGTACGAGGTTGATAACATTCGTAACAATACACACGTTAATGCCACCTGCTACAACGGCGTATTATTACTCACAGGAGAAGCGCCAACAGACAACTTGCTTAACGACATTACTCGCCGGCTTCGGCAAATACCACAGGTTCGGAAAGTTCACAATGAGATTACTCTAGCCGCTCCAAGCTCGCTGATTTCTCGCAGTAGCGATAGTTTAATTACTAGCCAAGCCAAAGTAGTCTTATTCAGGCTGAATAAAATTCAAGATTTTGACCCCACCCGTGTGAAAGTCGTTTCTGAAAATGGCGTAGTGTATTTATTGGGCTTATTAAAACAACATGAAGTCTCGCCCGTTATTGAAACGATTAGACGCGTTGGTGGTGTGCAACGCGTGGTTAAACTGTTTGAAATTATCAGATAAAAACCAAGCAAAGGCGGCTGAACAGCCGTTCAGCCCACCTTCTCTAGCTTTTTGGCTTAATCTTCTAAGTCCACGCGCATCGACAAGTCAACCGCCTGAACATTCTTAGTTAACGCACCCACTGATATAAAATCGACCCCTGTTTTAGCGATATCACGTATCGTCGATAAGTTCACATTACCCGATGCCTCAAGCTTGGCAACGCCGTTATTCAACTCAACCGCTTGCTCTAATTGCTCTAAAGTAAAATTGTCCAGTAGCAAAATATCAGCTTCGGCAGCCAGTGCTTGCCTAACTTCATCAATGTCTTCAACCTCAACTTCGACCGCCACCGTTGCGCTCGCTGTGCGAGCTGAAGCAACCGCATTGGCGATAGAACCCGCTGCCATAATATGATTTTCTTTAATCAAAATACCGTCGTACAAGCCCACTCTATGATTCGACGCACCACCACAACGAACCGCGTATTTTTGCGCCAAGCGTAGTCCAGGAAGGGTTTTACGCGTATCCAAAACAACCGCACCTGTGCCAGCGACTGCTTTGGCAAATTGATTTGCCAACGACGCCGTCGCCGATAAGGTTTGCAATATATTCAACGCTGCACGCTCACCGGTTAGAAGGGCACGAGCAGGGCCCGATAAATGACAAAGTACGTCACCCGCAAAGGCTTGCTCGCCTTCTTCAACTTGCCAATCGATAACAACATCAGCATCAATTTTGCTAAATACCGTATCCACCCAAGTTCGGCCACACACGAGCGTTGCCTCACGGGTAATAACCGTCGCATTCGCCATTTTCCCTTCTGGAATAACCAATGCGGTTAAGTCACCAGTTCCCACGTCTTCTGCAAGAAAGCGTTCCACATCATCGTTAATTATTTTTTCATCTACCATCGAAATTCATCTGCCTTAAAAACAAAAAGCCTCCGCAGGGAGGCTGTTTATTATCACACAGTTTAGAAACGATAAAAACGTTATGCCATGCTTGGTTCCGCATCGTTTGGCGTGATGAGTTGCTTCATACCCAATAACACACATTAGACTAAAGGCGCTTTTATTTGCCCAGCGAGGCTAATGCGTTTTTGCCGTCATTCTTCTGCACAGTCAGCAATGCTTATGTCGAGGGCCTTAACACCACAATCATTAACAAATAAGCACCGTAAGCTCACCGCACTTTTCCATGAAAGTTTAGCACGTCATACTGAATATGTTCTTCATCACGCTATCAATGTAAACTGACGACATGTATTGAGACACTTTCTGTAGAATCTTAATATCGGTGGTTAGCGAATCCATGCCTTCCACGTCAGCAGCATCGAACATCTGCTGTTGCATTTGCTCCAAGCGCACGGTGATTGTTTTTTTTCAAATAGCCTTTAAGTAACTTAAACGATAATTGAATGATGTTCTTTTATCAACTGACTTTGTCATCTGTGCGTCTGCTTGTCTAATGGAGGCAACTATCGACCGTGCGTTGTCCATCGCTGTCAGTACCGTTTATCTGCTTTGATGTTTAGAGTATAGTCAGCTCACGAATAAAGTTGTGCGCTAGCGCACATATTGAAACACTGCTAAGTATTCATATGAACCCGCTCCTACAAACAATCGAAAACGGTTTGCTAAAAGACGTTAGGTTTGTCGAATCACCAAATAAAAACAATCGTCCTTACCCCACGGATATTCGACTTATTATTGTGCATGGCATTAGCCTGCCGCCTGATGAGTTTGGCGGTTGTTGGATTGATGATTTCTTTATGAATCAGCTCGACCCGAAGGCGCACCCTTACTTTGAAGAAATTCATAACATGGAAGTGTCATCGCATTTGTTGATTCGCCGAGATGGCAGCGTGACTCAATACGTTCCGTTCAATCAGCGTGCCTGGCATGCCGGTCTGTCGTGTTACGACGGCAAAGAGAATTGTAATGATTTTTCTATTGGCATTGAATTAGAAGGCGCTGACCATATCCCGTATACCGACGAACAATACACCGAGTTATCGCGCTGCTGCCAAATGCTGATTCAGCACTACCCCTTGTTAACGGAGGGTGCCGTTATCGGGCATTGCGACGTAGCCCCAGGGCGTAAAACTGACCCCGGCAGCAGTTTTGATTGGAGGAAACTTAGGCAATTACTCAGTCGTCGTTGATTTCTTGCCCCAAAAGGCATCCATCAACATCATCACCACGCCAACTGAAATAGCGGAATCGGCGATATTAAACACTGGCCAATGGTGCGCTTGGTAATACACGTCTATAAAATCAATCACGTAGCCATAGGAGATTCGATCATACAAATTCCCAATTGCACCGCCAAGTACCAATGAAATAGTCACTGCCATCCATTTCTCAGTTACCTCTAGACGCTTAAGCCATATCACAAGAACCGTGGTGGCAATAATTGCCACGCCTATAAAGAAGCCACGCTGCCAACCACCTGCTGAGCTTAAAAGACTGAATGCAGCACCTTTATTATGCACATAGGTTAAATTTAACGAGGGTAATAATGGCATCGATTCGTGCAGCTGAAAATAGCTAACAACCAAAAGCTTACTTGACTGGTCAAGTATAAATATAATCAAAGACAGCCAAAGCCACTTCAGCATATTAACCCCTTAGGCAAAAAGCCTAACCTCTCCTTTACCGTCTACGTTTTCAACACATCGGCTACACAATTCTGGGTGCTCTGCTGAGAGAGCCACATCGTCTCGGTGATGCCAACAACGCACACATTTATCGTGTTCACTGGCTGACACCTCAATAAACAGTTGTTCATTGCCCGTTGCACTGGCCTTATCCGTTTTGTCTGACAACGGTTTTACTTGCGCGTAGGAAGTAATCAGCACGAAACGCAGTTCGTCATTTAGTTGAGACAACGCCTCATATAGATCACTGCCGCAATACAAAGTAACATCCGCATCCAGCCCCGACCTGATCAGGCCTTCGGCTCTCACGCGTTCCAACTCTTTACTTACAAGTAAACGCGTTTCGATAATCGGTTGCCAGAAATCAAACTCACTGAGCTCTGCGTTTGTCGCTTCAGGCAAGCCTTCATAAACGGTCGCTAAAAAGACGGATTCTTCACGCTCCCCCGGCAATTCTAACCAAATCTCTTCGGCTGTGTAACTTAAAATTGGTGCAATCAACCGTACAAATGCTTCAGCAATATGGAACATAGCGGTTTGAGACGAGCGTCTTGCCACGCTATTCGCCTGCATGGTGTACTGGCGATCTTTAATCACATCCAAGTAAAAGCTACCCATATCCACCGAACAGAAATGGTGAATTCTTTGGTGCACTTGTAAGAATTGATACTCCTCGTAATAATTTAATACATCTTTTTGAAGTTCGCGTGCCTTCTCAATTGCCCAACGGTCTAACGGCAACATGTCTTCGTATGAAATACAGTCTGTCGCGGGGTTAAAGTCGTTCAAGTTAGATAACAGGTAACGCGCTGTATTGCGTAAACGACGGTACACGTCGGATGCACGTTTTAGAATTTCATCGGATACCGTCATTTCACCACGATAATCATTGGCTGACACCCAAAGGCGAAGCACATCTGCACCCAAGGAATTAATCACTTTTTGAGGCGCCACCACGTTGCCGCGAGACTTAGACATTTTCATGCCTTTCGCGTCCACCGTAAAACCATGCGTTAAAACAGCGTCATACGGCGCACAGCCATTCATCGCCACCGATGTTAACAGCGACGATTGAAACCAGCCACGGTGTTGATCAGAGCCTTCAAGGTACATGCTGGCCGGGAACGGTAAGTTTTCACGTCGTTCCAACACACAGGCGTGCGTTACGCCCGAGTCAAACCACACGTCTAAAATATCATTAATTTTTGTGTAATCGCTCGCCTCGTCACCTATCAACTCTGCCGCGTCTAATTCGAACCAAGCTTCAACGCCAGATTGTTCAATTAACGTGGCAACTTTTTCAATTAAGTCAGCCGTTTCCGGATGAAGCTCACCCGTCTCTTTATGTACGAATAATGCAATCGGCACACCCCAATTACGTTGGCGAGAAATACACCAATCAGGACGGCCTTCCACCATACTATTAATACGCGCTTCGCCCCAATCAGGAATCCACGACACGCGTTTGATTTCTTCTAGCGCCTTTGCTCGCAAGTTGTTTTTATCCATGGAGATAAACCACTGCGGCGTTGCCCTGAAAATAATCGGTGTTTTATGCCTCCAACAATGGGGATAACTATGCTGCAAAGCTTCTTCGTGAACTAAGGCGCCTTTTTCTTTCAGTATTTCAATCACATCATTATTGGCGCTAAACACGTGCTTGCCAGCAAACAACGGTGTGTTGGGTAAAAACACGCCGTTATCACCCACTGGGTTATCAACCGGCAGGTTATATTGCTGCCCAATAATGTAATCGTCCTGACCATGGCCTGGCGCTGTATGTACTGCACCCGTACCCGCTTCAGCCGTCACATGGTGGCCAACAATAATCGGCACAACGCGCTCATAAAACGGGTGATTAAGCGTCATATGCTCTAAGTCTTTACCTTTGCAATATGCCACCACACGGTAATCTTCAACGCCGTAACGTAGCATGGTGTCTTTCAACAACTTCTCT
>DUCA01000077.1 GCA_012960055.1 Cycloclasticus sp. | reverse complement strand
CGATCGTCATCAACCACCCACACTGAAATATTTTCACCCATGCTTTTTCTGTAACGGTAGTATTGTTGAAAAGACCGTGTGCCCCGGCTGACTACTAACCTCTATAATGCCATTATGGCGCTGTACATTTGTTTGTGCGATTGATAACCCCAGCCCCGTCCCCTCTGCTCTACCCGTCACCATCGGGTAAAAAATTTTCGTTTGCATGTCTTCAGGAATACCTGGCCCATCATCTATCACGTCTATCTTTATCGCTAACTTATACGTTTCATCACCGATGGTTATATTGCGGTGTATGCGTGTTTTAAGAACGATTGTCCCGCCTGTTTCCAGCGCCTGCGAGGCATTTCTAACAACATTCAATAAGGCTTGAATTAGCTGATCCTTATCCGCCTTAATTTCTGGAATACTTGGGTCATAATCGGAGCGTACTGTAATGTTTGCGTTGACCTCTGCTTCCACTAACTGCTTCACTCTCTCCATAATGACGTGAATATTGGTTTGCTGATGATTGGGTAATTCCGATGAACCCAACATACGACTAACCAAGTTTGTTAAACGATCCGCCTCTTCGATAATAACCTGTATGTATTCGTCATATTGAGCATCGAGTTCTTTCGACAGTAGCTGGGCTGCACCCCTAATACCACCCAAGGGGTTTTTTATTTCGTGTGCTAAACCCCGTAACATATCGGTGGCCAACTCGTTTTGTGATAACAGCTTTTCATCTTGGCCTATTTGCAAGTAGTGGTTAAAATCCATTATCTCCACCAGCACATCACCTTCATGGCCGCTGCCGCCTGCAATAGCCGTCATTGATAGGCTGACATTCCTCTTAATTCCCAACACACCGCTGATAGAAACGACGTGCTCCGTTAATTTTTCACCCTCTTGCCGACACCGAGTTATGCCCGCCTGGAGATTAAAACTCGGCGTATCAAAGAGCCGTTCTGCCTGCAAGCCAGCCGCCTGCCTGGCACTAATATCAAGTAATTCCTCAGCGGCATTATTCATGTAAACCAAGCCATCATTTTTATTGAACACAACGATCCCTATGGATAGCTGTTCCATTACTAGGTTAGGCATATACGGTTGTTTAGTCATTTTAGGAATACTGCAAATACTGGGCCAAGCCCCGTGGTGCAATGCGCAGGAATCACCTTCATCATTGTCCTTTAGTGAGCCACTCACTATACGCACCAAAATGGTGCGCGTCTATCTGCTTCGTATACAATAAGGCTGTTATAATTTATAAGCGTGATTGCTGATAGCAATAAAATATTGTGTTAAAACTGCTGATTTTCACAATTCCCTGTTTATTTATGACCGGTACTCGCTCCACGTGTTCTCCCCCTCTCTAAGCCATTCACCGATAACCTTTCCTGTTTCACACCATCGATAAACAGCTCCACTATATGAGCCGCCTTCAAACGAAGCTGTCACTCATAACGAACATTAACAATCCCTTGATACTTTCTAACCGTTCCTTCTCGTTCAGCGAACGTAATATCTAAAAATTCAGACCGCACTTTCACTTCTGGCTTCTGTTTATTAATCGTCGATGTAACAGAGCGGGCGCTAGACACGTCATCACTGGGGGAACAACGATTAATTCGGCATTGTTGACCGGTACGCCTGAATACGAAACTTTTCCTTTTTTATTGATGTACTTATCGGTCTACGCTTGCGCAACACTCAACGTTAACAGCATGACTAACATTAATAATGTTAGTCATGCCATCGTCCTTTTTCTTACGTCCATCACCCTTATAAGACCCTACTTCATAAATTTTATGCAAAAAAAAGCCCCGCTTTTGCGGGGCTTTTCTCAACGTTCCGAACGCTTACAAGCTGTAGTACATATCGAACTCAACGGGGTGAGTACTCATACGTAAACGCGTCACTTCTTCCATTTTAAGTTTGATATAGGCGTCAATCATGTCATTGGTAAATACGCCGCCTTCTATTAAGAAATCACGATCGTTATTCAATGCATCAAGAGCTTCATCGAACGATGCTGCTACTTGTGGGATTAAAGCCTCTTCTTCTGCTGGTAAGTCATACAAATCTTTATCCATTGCTTCGCCTGGATTGATTTTATTTTTAATACCATCAAGGCCAGCCATTAACATCGCAGCAAAGCATAGATAAGGGTTCGCTGTTGAGTCACCAAAACGAACTTCAATGCGACGTCCTTTAGGGTTTGCAACAAACGGAATACGGATTGAAGCCGAACGGTTACGTGCAGAGTATGCCAACATAACAGGTGCTTCAAAACCAGGTACTAAACGTTTGTAACTGTTTGTTGATGCATTAGCGAAAGCATTGATTGCTTTAGCGTGCTTAATAATACCGCCGATGTAGAACAACGCTGTTTCAGACAAGCCACCGTATAAATCACCAGCAAATAAGGCTTTACCGTCTTTAAAGATAGATTGGTGAACGTGCATACCATTACCGTTGTCGCCAACGATTGGCTTAGGCATAAAGGTCGCTGTTTTACCGTACGCATGTGCAACGTTTTGTACCACGTATTTAAGGTCTAACACTTCATCGGCTTTCTTTACCAACGTGTTGAACACAGTACCAATTTCACATTGACCCGCTGTTGCCACTTCGTGATGGTGCACTTCTGTTTCTTGCCCCATTTCTTCAAGCGTTAAGCACATGGCTGCACGCATATCGTGAAGTGAATCAACAGGAGGAACTGGGAAATAACCGCCTTTTACGCCTGGACGGTGACCCATATTGCCACCTTCATATGTTTTTTCTGAATTCCAACCAGCTTCTTCTGAATCAATTTCATAGAATGTGCCAGACATGTCAGTACCCCAACGAATATCATCAAATACGAAGAATTCATTTTCAGGGCCGAAATAAGCTGTATCACCAATACCTGTTGTTTGTAGATAAGCTTCTGCTCTTTTAGCGATAGAACGTGGGTCACGTTCGTAGCCAGACATATCAGTTGGTTCAACAACGTCACAACGGATAATAAGTGTTACGTCATCAAAAAATGGGTCTAAAACAGCGGTTGCTGGGTCTGGCATCAAAATCATGTCTGATTCGTTAATACCTTTCCAACCAGCGATTGATGAACCATCAAACATTTTGCCATCTTCAAACACGCTTTCATCAATTGTGTGTGATGGAACTGTTACGTGTTGTTCTTTACCAATGGTATCAACGAAACGGAAATCAACAAATGTAACGTCCTTTTCTTTGATTAAATCTAATACATCTTGTGCTGACATGATTACTCCTAAAGTTTTGTGTTTATTTAAATATAGTTAGCCCGACAATTTTTGCATATATTGTGCCAGAATATAACCCCTTGTTTTCATAGCTCTTTTAATTGCAGCTTCATATTTACTCTTCTTTTTGCACCGTGATTGAGCGAGAAAAGCTATTTCGCACCATAGCAGTGCGTTTTAAGAATATAAAACCTTTGCCTTAATAACTTCTTTAACCTTGAGTGCCGCACCCTGAAAGGCCGACCCTATAGTATTTAGCTCCTTTCGATCATCATTCAATTCAAGTGGAAGTTCCAACTCAACAACGATTCGACCTTCAAGGTAGTGCAGGTTGATGTTTTTTATTCGCTCCCTATCGGGCAGCTCGGCCCAAGCGTCATTAAGCTTAAGCAATAATGACTCCCTTAATGGTAATGCCAAACTAGGTGAGAAGATTTCGTCATCTTCCGGGTCAATATGCACCATCACTTCACCGATGTTATCAATGTTTTCTAACAGTGCTAAGCGTACTGTTTCACTGATTTGATGCCCTTCAGATACGCTAATCATTGGCGCAACGAGAATATGCACATCTACCAACGCCTGTTCACCCATTTTTCTAGTGCGTAAAAAATGCAGGGCCTTAACCCCTTTTACCTGCAAAATAACCCGTTTAATTCGTTCCACCATGTCAGCATCTAAAGCCGTATCCACTAACTCTTTACTGGCATCCAACACTAAATCAAAGCCAATCTTTACGACCATGAAGCCGACAATCAACGCGGCGATTGCGTCAAAATATTGATACCCCGCCATTTCTAAGCCAACACCAATCAACACAACCAATGATGAAAGCGCATCACTCCGATGATGCCATGCGTTGGCCTTCAACAAAGCCGACTTGGTTGCTTTGGCTGTCTTCATCGTCAGGTGATACATCACCTCTTTCGAGACAATTGAAATAAGCGCTACGGTTAAAATCAACCAACCGTATGACAGGGCCTGATCACTAAAAAAGCGTGTTATTGCGTCCCAAACGATGACTCCAGCGACCGCCATTAGTAGCGCACCCAAAACTACTGTCGCAAGTGTTTCAAACCGCGCGTGGCCGTATGGGTGCTCCTCATCAGCGTCTTGACTGCCATGATGAGCCGCGTAATAAACGATAGCATCGGATAATAAATCGGACAAGGAATGAAAACCATCGGCAACTAGCGCGTGTGACTGGCCTAGCCAACCGAACCCTATTTTCATAACAGACAATACTAGGTTGACCCAACCGCCGATAACGGTGATTTTCTTTTTTGCCTGAATTTCTGCCGTTGAACGTAACATTTTCAGCCTATCTAATCGTTGCCCACTTCAATGGTTAAAATAAATTCGTGATCTATTTCTTCTGTTTTTAATACCGTATGGCCATTAATTCTGCACCATGCTGGAATATCCTGCATAACACCGGGATCGGTACACGTTACTCGCACGTTATCGCCAGGTAGCAATGTTTTAATGATATTTTGCGTCTTAATGACCGGCATTGGGCACATTAGTCGACGTGCATCTAACTCAATCATACTCGCCATGACTCTTGTATTTCATCGGGGGCAAACGGTTTAACGGTAATGTTTTGTATCACACCGTTCTCAGCCACTTCAACATCCACGCTATCCGCTTCACGGCCTTGGCTAAATCGGGCAACAATTTTTGCCGCCAGCTCTAAATCGCCATCTTCTACCGTTCCATCCAATAAGGTTAACGGACCCTTGTGGCTCATCGTTCTTAACGTAACAAATTGTTTCTTATAGCCTTGTAAGAAATTGTTCTCACCTTCCTCACGCGCAACAATCAACTTAAAGTTAGGTTTAGGTCGAAAATGACGCCCCACCTTTAACAACATAATGTCATCAATTTCGTATTCTTTTTTACCGCGAGATGCCCATAAATCCGTCAACTTAACCGAATAAGCCTTATCCGTTAAGAAACAGCAGCCGCCCGCTGGTTGGGCAAAGTCATCAAAACCAAACTTCTCTGCCAACGCCATTTGTGGCTTACGTGTACGACCACTAAAGTCATACAACTCATCTCTATTCACCCAGCCCTCACGCTCTGGCAAAGTTTCTGGTAAATTTTGCGCACATAACGGCCTTAATAAACGGTCATCAGCACCCGATTCTGCAGAAATAATCGGCATCGTTTCTCGGCGTTGAGACATAGGGCGTTGGCCAATCACTTCACCTGTAATAATAAAATCAAAGCCGTTTTCATCGGCCCACTCTTTAGCTTTAGCCA
>DUCA01000076.1 GCA_012960055.1 Cycloclasticus sp. | reverse complement strand
TTAAGTGCTAATAGTCGTTGCTTATAAAATTCGGGAAGAGATGATGCGTGAATATCAAACCGTAAGTGTATTGCAGAAGAAACTTTGTTAACGTTTTGGCCGCCTGCGCCTTGTGCGCGAATAGCGGTGAGTTCTATTTCATCGTCTTCAATGGAAAGTTGTTGAGAAACCCAAAGCACGCGTCACTTTATTTCTTACGCTTTTCTGCGTGGCGTTTGTTTTGAGCGCTTTGTTTAGCGGTAAATGCAAGCAGCTCTTTTTCTGCCCACTCGGCGGCTTCGGCTTCTGTTTTAAAACCGTCTTGTTTTTTTGAGACAATAGTCTTTGTTGCGCTGGCTCGACGAGTGATTTCTGCGCGCCAGTTGTCTTTTTCTTGAGAGGTGCGAAAGCCGTATTTTTTACTTTGATTCATGGTGTGATTCTATCTAGTGGAGTTGAGAGTTTATTGCTCGGTAAGACGAATGCCGTCTGTCGCGATACTGATGATGCGTTGTTTATACAAGCCGCCAATGGCTTTTTTAAACGCGCCTTTACTCATGCCAAAGGTATCGGCAATGATTTCTGGACTGGATTTGTCGTGAATAGGCGCAAAACCATTGTGCTTTTCTAAATAGTTAAGAATAATTTTGCTGTATTTATCGCGCGTTTCTTTGCCACCTTGCAGGCTCAAATCAATTTTACCGTCAGGGCGAATACGTTTAATAAAGCCTTTTTTGGACTGCCCAAAACTGAGCGTCTGAAAGACGTCATTTTTATATAAAACACCCCAATG
This sequence comes from Cycloclasticus sp., assembly GCA_012960055.1. Lineage (GTDB taxonomy): Bacteria > Pseudomonadota > Gammaproteobacteria > Methylococcales > Cycloclasticaceae > Cycloclasticus. The sequence goes on along the minus strand of DUCA01000076.1, from coordinate 4,749 downwards.
ACTGTGGTTGATAATGGCTTTGAAGCCTAAGTCGGTGCTGTTAGCAATAATTAAATCTACTTGTTGCTGTGGTGTGTAATCGTGCGGCTTTTCATCGTCCAAGAACTTATCAATTTTTGATGAGGCAACAATTCGGCCATCATTTTTATCGAGATATAAATACACCAAATACGATTTATCAACGTCCATTGCTAGGTGTTGTTCTGCAAATGGAACGAGTACGTCTTTTTCCAACCCCCAGTCTAGAAAGGCACCTACGTGGGTGCGGGCAACTACTTTTAAATAAGCAAATTCACCCACTTTGGCTTTGGGCGTTTTAGTGGTGGCAATGGGGCGGTCTTCGGAGTCGAGATATAAAAACACATAGAGGGTATCGCCCACGCTTAAGTCTTTAGGCGCGTGCTTATTTGGCAATAAAACTTCGCCTAATTCTTTTGCGTCCAGATAAAAGCCGAAATCGAGTGCTTTTATAACTTTTAATTGATGTGTGTGACCTACTTTTATCACGGTTTATCCCAATCCATTCTTAATGGATTGCAATTATACAGGTGATAGACGCAATAAAAGACCAAATCATTGGATTCGGTTGATTCAGCCTTGTAAAAATGAGCTGTTATTTTTAAATAGAAATGCTTTCTAAGTAACGAACAGCCGGTGGAGCAGATAATAAGGCAACCAGTTTATCGATATCGCCACGTTCAACTCTCCAGTCCATATAGCTTTCATGGTCGGAACGATGGGCCCACTTTTCAAGCAATACGATGTTGTGTAAGTCGTCTTCGTTAGTGGTGACAACAACACCTTGGCAGCCTTGGTAGGTACGGGTGTCGGGCAAAATACCTTTAAAAATGGCTAAGAGTTCTTCACGATTTTCTGGGTTAACTTGTAAATCTAAAATGACATCAACAGACATGAGAGGCTCCTGAATATAGATTGCTGAACTGTTCATTATATGCCTGTGTGTTGAAGCTCGCAATAAGAGGAAAATGATCCGAAATGTTGGCCGTATCGTGTTGTCGAATTGTTTTGCCTTGCATTGTAATAAGGGTGAATAAAATAAGTAATCCAGTGTTCTGTCCGGCTTGGATATGTCTGGGGCGTTCGAGTAAAAACTGAACCAGTTTGATGCTTTCGTTTCAATATCCGTCATCGAAGGAATACTAGAAAAGAGGCCTGCCAGGTCGCTAAGTTCGGAGTTTGGACGATAGTAGCGTTGTTGTTTTGTTGCAAGCGTACGGTATTGATTAGGTGGCAATAAATTGAAGTCGTCACCCATGACCTAAGGCACATTCAGCTGATTGAAACGTTTTAGCAGGCCAGCAATGTAATCAACTTACTTTTTCAAGGTGTCGGATTGTTTCGAGAAGGCTTCTAGGTGCGTGTTTAATAGCACTAGCTCGCTGCCTTCTTCAAAAGCAATGTGCGTTTCGAGTACGCGCGTTTGATACCGAGGTGCTTGGCAATGATGTTGTCGGGTGTTAATGAGAGTTGGTCACGCTTGGCGCTTGAAATGGGGGGGCGATAAGATGCTTAGCTTCATGCCCGTTCGGCAAAGAATTCGAGGGTGGGGTGCAAAGCCAGATTTCCAATAGAACGCGGAGGTATGGTGAGCATAGCTGTCGGGTAATAAGGATAGTAGCGATTGCAGCTGGTCTTGTTTGTCGGTGCGTTTAGCGCCGTCATCTATTTCTTGTAAAAAGACAAAATCAGGGTCTCCGTCAATGATGATGTTAGCCATGTCTTGCGTGGTTCTTTTAATGGCATCAGGAAAGGGGCGACTATCGGTCCCATTACCTTAAGGAACATCAAACTAGAACACGTAATCTTTGCCAGCCATAAACTGCACGTTGTAAGGCAGGATTTTGATGTTTTTTTTATGACTGAGTAAGGAGGCGTCAGTTAATGTGGTGATCGTTTCGTCTTGCTCGGATTTCGGGTAGAAAGCTGTGGCCAGTAAAGCGACGACAGCTAGTAATAACCCGCAAGGATTATCATTATGCTTGTAGTTTCTTTTTCAACACATTGATGTGGGTAAGCAGTTGGTAACTTTTTTCAGCGTAAGACTACAGGTGTTTCTACTTTGTTAACATCATGATAGCTAAGACAAATTAGTGAATTGATATGCCATTGAGGTAACGGAATAATCGCGAACTCGATGCTGGCGATTGAATCTTTATGCTAGGTTCTTTCCGGTGCTTACATGCTCACGTCCTTGTTACTTACTGATGCTTATAGTCCAGCAATAATGTATTTTTGGGTTACGTTCAAAATCTTTTGGTAGCGTCTGTTTGCTAATGTTTTGAACAGTTAATGATGGTAATGCAGCTTCATCAAGTTTGAATTTTCTAAAGTTAGTGGAAAATATTAGGCTGCCTTTTTTGCTTAATAATTTAGATGCTTTGTTAATCAGTTCTACGTGGTCGCGTTGGATATCAAACACGTTGTCCATGCGTTTTGAATTTGAAAAGGTCGGCGGGTCAATAAAAATCAGTTCATATTTTTTCTGTTCTTGTATCGCCGTGTCGAGCCACTCCATGCAGTTGGCCCTAACGAGCTGATGTTTCTCTAAATTCAGTTTGTTTAACTCGAAATTATTTTTCGCCCAATCTAAATAGGTTTTAGACATGTCCACCGTGGTAGACGTGGTTGCGCCGCCGAGTGCTGCGTGCACGGTGACTGTGCCGGTATAAGCGAATAGGTTTAGAAATTGCTTGCCGCTTGCATTCTCGCTAATCCACTGTCGAATGGGTCTGTGATCTAAAAACAAACCAGTGTCGAGGTAGTCTTTAAAGTTGATCAAGAATCGTGCGTTGCCTTCACTGATTTCATGGAAACCACCGTCAGTGCCTTGTTTTTCATATTGGGTGCTACCTTTTTGGCGGCGACGAATTTTTAGCGATAACTGCTTTTGCGGTACGTCAAATACCTCAGGCATCACGGCTAAGGCATCACGTAAACGTTGAATTGATTTTTGTTCATCGATGGTTTTAGGTGCTTCATATTCTTGAACGTGAACCCATCTTTTTTCGCCTTCGTAAATATCTATGGCCAGTGCGTATTCGGGTAAGTCGGCGTCATAAATGCGGTAGCAATGGACATCGTTCTTTTTCACCCAGGACTTTAGTTTTTTTATGTTTTTACGTAAACGATTAGCGAACATGGTGGCGCCTTCGCTCCAATCGCCAGTGGTTGGTAGCAGTGCTTTTTTAAGCGTATCGCCTATTTGTTGCTGTTGGCTGGCGTGCTGCCCTTCAAAATGTCGCTCGGGTTCCACGGAAAAGTTAAAGACTTTACAGGGAATGGCGCCGTTAAATAATTGGTAAGATTTATGTGATTTTAGCGACACATTAAATGCAAGTTCGGTGTTGCCAGTGAATACAGACGCTTGCCAGCCGTTAAATCGGGCCTTGAGTATGCTGCCTATTTCTTGGTACAGCGATTCAAGTTGTTTGATTTCGCCAAGACGTTCGCCGTAAGGTGGGTTAACAACAAACAAGCCAGGCTTCCAGCTTTCATCGGGAGCGGTTTTTGATAGCGGCAAACTAACGGCTTTCACTTGCCAAGTGAGGTTGGCGGATTTGATGTTAGCCTTGGCAATGCCGGTGTGTTTGATGCTGATATCTGAGCCCATAATTGGCGGAATGTTATCCACGCCTTTTTCGCGGCGGTATTCAGCCTCTTTAATCAGGCGCTGCCAAATGGATGGGTTAAATTGTAACCAGCCGAAGAAGCCGTAGTAGTCGCGTAATAACCCCGGCGCAATATCGCCTGCCATCATTGCAGCTTCGGTTAATAGTGTGCCAGAGCCACACATAGGATCGTACAAGGCGCCGCCTTCAGCCGCGATTTTTGGCCAGCCTGCTCGAATTAAAATGGCTGCGGCTAAATTTTCTTTTAGCGGCGCTTCAACCGATTCGGCGCGGTAATTCCTGCGGTGTAAGCTGTCGCCGGATAAATCCAAGCTCAGCGTGACTTTATTGTCATTGATGTAAGCATTGATACGAATATCGGGCTGGTCACGTTCAACGTTAGGGCGGTCGTCGGTGGCCTCTTTGAACTGATCAACGATGGCGTCTTTAACCATGTGTTCCGCATAGCGGGAATGGGTTATTTTAGAACGCCTAATGGATGCATCAATGGCAAAGGTTTTGGACAGGTTAAAGTGCTTAGACCAATCAACCTTTAATGCGCCGGCATACAGCTGCTCAGGTGTTTGCGCTGAAAACTTGGCCAGTGGCATTAAAACGCGATTGGCTAGGCGTGACCAAAGGCACACCCGCAAGGCCATTTCTAAATCGCCTTCAAAATAAACACCGCCGGCAGCGTGTTTGACTTGATCAGCGCCGATTTGTTTTAACTCGTCTTCGAGAATAAGTTCCATGCCTTTTGCAGTGCTGGCGAAATATTGAATGGTTTGTGACATGGGGGTTCCTAATGATGGTTTTTAGCAAAGCAACGCGACAGCGCGGTTGCTTGGTGGGTTGTGCAGTTGATGAAGCGTTCAATATCATCCAGTGCCGGCGCGAAATATAAAAACGGTGCGTCAGCTAGCGCCAATAAGGTGCCAATATGCGCGATGTCTTTATAAATAACAAGCTCGGCTTTACCGCCCATTTTAATTGTTTTTTCGGCCATGTGCTGGCTGTTCTTCATAGACAGCACTTTATCTTTTAAGCCATGCAGTAACAACATGGGTGGCTCGGAGCCGTCAACAAAGTGAATGGGTTGGGTGTCGTTAAAGGTATTGGC
>DUCA01000075.1:3911-5523 GCA_012960055.1 Cycloclasticus sp. | reverse complement strand
AAGAAATCGCTAAAAAGAAAAAGAAAGAAGAGAAACGCTTACTAAAAGCAGCCGCAGCTAATAGTCAGTCACAGGACGTTCAACCAACATCAGAAAATGACGATAATGCGGCAACAACCGGTGACACGTAGAAAAACAATCGAAGTCAATACGGCCTGAGCACAGATACAGTGAAGTGATTCAACGCTGACAAAGGATTGGATTTGATTACTTCCGATGGTGATAGCAAGGACTTGTTTGTTCATCATTCTGAAATCCAAACTGGCGGCATACCATGTAGCCAGTTTGGATTTAAAAATAAAGGCCATCGAAAAAACATGATGGCCATCCCGTACTTAATTATCGAAAGCCTTGCTTTCGGCTTTTTTCGCCGCCTTTGCCGCTTTCTTCTCTTTTGGTGTTAAAAGCGGTTTCTTTTTAGCTGCTTTTTTACTGTCTTGTCCCTTACTCATAATGCTCTCCTGTTGAGGTAACTTTTTAAATCTAAAGCCAGTTTGATCCAACCTGGGACCGTGGCTACGCAGTGTTTTTTTATGCCAATAGCCACGTCAGTACGTAGCAATATCAGTATGCCCCTATGGACGATTAATTGATAGGATTAGCTTACATTTACTGGTCGCCATGTGCCTATAATGTATATTGTTGGCAGACACTAAACATATCGCCAATAAGCAACGCTTAACGTGCTCTCCTATAACAAACCGCCCAAACATTGTTCCGGCCAAAACGTGACCTCTTCTGGACGCTTTAACGCGCCCCGTTTAGCCAGACGTTAAAAACTCGAGCTGCTACCTTATGGAAAAATTAGTTGTACTTGTTGATGTACAGAATATTTATTACACAACAAAACAATCTTATAATTGTAATTTTGATTACAATAAATTTTGGGCGAAAGCCACTTTAAATAGGAAGGTAATAAAAGCGATTGCTTATGCCATTGATCGCGATGATGAGAAACAAAGACAGTTTCAAAACATACTTAGAGCGATCGGTTTTGAGGTAAAACTTAAACCCTTTATTCAACGGGTTGATGGGACCGCAAAAGGTGATTGGGATGTGGGCATAGCTCTCGACGCTGTAGAGTACGCCCAAGATGCAGATGTAGTCGTGTTAGCATCAGGTGATGGAGATTTTGATTTGCTGGTTGATAAAATCCGCAAAGACCTGGATGCGGCGGTCGAGGTTTACGGTGTACCTAAATTCACATCTACCTCACTGATTAGTTCCGCATCAAAATACGTTCCCATTAACAAGGCTTTATTAATGGGAACACCAAAAGGATAACCATATTACGCCTAACATGCAGTTACAAATAGCCTAAATACTGAACCGGGGCTAGCTTCCCTTTCGTCTTTTCTCACCCACCTCAAACGCTGCTAACTGCTCGGGCGTTGCTGGTTTTTGATATTTTTCTTTAAACTCGGCAAATGGCATACCGTAAACCACTTCACGTGCTGCGCCATAGTCTATTTCTGCTCCGCGTTCATTGGCTTCTGCCATGTACCATTTCGAAAAACAGTTTCTACAAAAGTCTGCCAAATTCATTAAATCGATATTTTGCACATCGGTATGCGTTTGAAAATGCTTGATGATGCGTCTAAACGCCGCTGCT
>DUCA01000075.1:0-3683 GCA_012960055.1 Cycloclasticus sp. | reverse complement strand
TCATTCGTCATATCCGTCATCACCGCCACATTGGACACGAACACAGTATGGTAACAACGTGAAATTTCGATGTAATCTGCAGCGCCACGTGGGATATCGCAGATCGCTTGATAATCAAACCAAACCACGCCTTCGGCACAATGTACCACATCGACCAAGCGTCCTTCTATTTCAAGCGATGACTCAGGCTCGACATCACTTTCTGTCATTTTATTAAATAACACCTGTAGTCCTGGATGCGCTCGTTCATCCAGTGGTGAATGATAAATCTCTGCCTGCTCCAGTTCACGTAGACGATAGTCGGTTCCGCTGTCCAGTTTCAGCACATCACAGTGTGCTTTTAATGCCTCAATCGCGGGTAAAAAACGTGCGCGTTGTAAGCCGTTTTTATACAAACCATCTGGTTCAATATTAGAGGTGGCGATAAGGCAAATGCCGCGTTTAAATAAAGCCTCAAATAATCGCCCCAACAGCATGGCGTCGGTGATATCGGATACAAAAAACTCATCGAAACAAAGTACACGACAGTCTGTTGCAATTTGATCTGCAACCCGTTGTAACGGGTCTTCAACGTCTTTAATATTTCCTAATTGTTGATGAACCTTTTGCATAAAACGGTGAAAATGGGTTCGCTGTTTATTCTTAAACGGCAAGGAATCATAGAAAACATCCATCAAGTAGGTTTTACCTTGCCCCACACCACCCCATAAATACAGGCCTTTGGGCAAAGCAACAACCGGGCTTGATGCGGTCTTAAACTTAGAGAAAAAGCCTTTTTTAGTCGACGTTTTTTTTATCGTCGGTTCGCACAGTTGGACATACAAATCATTTAAGCGTTGTATCACCGCCAATTGCGCACCATCTCTAATAAACCCGTGTTGTGTTTGATCGGCTAAATAGCGCTCTAATGGGCTCATAGTGAAAATTGATTAAATGTGTTAAGTTATACGAATAAATTAGAGTGAAGCACTCTACGACTCAAACTAGCTCATCGCCCAATTGTAACAATTATTGACCATGATCATCCAAGCAAATTTAGCCAGCGTTAACTTAGTTACCACAGCAAAAAGAGGACTTAGCAAACTACCTATACCAAGTGATGATATTGAACGCAAGCTATCTGAAAAAAAACCAATAGCCAGCCAATCAACGCCAACTAAAGCACAACGGACAGGATTTTTCGAACAAATCGCATCCACCGATATCGGCCAAAATGCAAACTCCCGTAAAAGCCCTAAGGGAAACCGCAACCAACAATCGATACAATTCTATCTTGATACTAAAGCACTAGAAAACCAAGCGCTTCGTGATGAACTTCACGAACAAATTGGTATAGACCTCGTCGTCTAAGCGCCCTAACTCGAACACATGAAGTTTTTATTCGATTTTTTTCCTATATTGTTTTTTTATATTGCCTTTAAATGGCAAGGCATTTACGTCGCCGTCATCGTTGCAATTGCCGCGTCGGCCATCCAAGTCTCTTACTCTTGGCTAAAACATAAACACGTTGAGAAAACTCACATCATCACCTTTGTTATCATCGCGATTTCAGGTGGTGCGACTCTTTATCTGCAAGACGAAATGTTCTTCAAATGGAAGCCAACCATCATCAATTGGCTATTTGGCCTTGCCTGCATTGGCAGCCAGTTCATTGGCAAAGACCCTATTATCAAACGACTCATGGGTGATAATCTTTTACTCCCAAACAACATTTGGCTAAGGTTAAATACCATCTGGGCATGCTTTTTCATCTTCATGGGCACCGCTAACTTAGCTGTTGTGTACAACTTTGATACCGACACCTGGGCAGACTTTAAATTATTTGGAATGCTCGGCTTAACGTTTCTTTTTATTATTGCCCAGGGCTTCTATTTAATGAAATATATTGAAGAACCCAAATAACACTCACCTATTTCTAAACAACAAAACACAATATGACAAACCGTACCGACATTATAAAGGACACCTTAAGCGAATCACTTCAGCCTACATTCATTCAAGTATTGGACGATAGCCAAGCTCATGCTGGGCATGAGGGTGCAAAATCAGGTGGTGGGCATTTTTATCTCACCATCGTTACCAACGATTTTGAAGGACTATCACGAATTAAACGTCACCAGTTAATCTATAAAACACTTGGCGACATGATGAAGAGCGACATCCACGCGCTCAGTATCAAAGCATTTACCCCAGAAGAACAACCTCAACCACAGGAGATTTAAATGAAGGTTTCACACTCTATTCTTGCTTCAATTTTATTAGCTTCCACCGCCCAAGTGGCGTTAGCCGAAAACGACCCAACAATCGCCACCGTTAATGGTCAAGAATTAAAAAAGTCCACCCTTCAATTTTACGCATTAGAACGGCGTCAAGTTGACCCTAAAGGTAATATCTCTGCTGATAAATTGGTTGCTGACATCGTTAACATGCAACTTTTAAAAGAAGAAGCCATTAAGAAAAATTTAAACAAAGCGTCTGAATTTAAAGCCCGAATGGAATTCATTAATTTGAGCATGCTGTCACAAGTAGCCATGATTGATTTCTTAGATAACAACCCAATCCCTGAAGAGCGCTTACGGAAAGAATACGACGCTCGAATCGGTGACATGAAAGTCATCGAACTTAAAGCCAGCCACATTCTAGTTAAAGAAGAATCTAAAGCGAAAGAAGTGATTGGAAAATTAAATAAAGGCGAGGAATTTTCTGATTTGGCTAAATCATATTCAACTGGCCCAACAGGGTCTAAAGGTGGGGATTTAGGTTGGTTCGCACCCCAACGTATGGTGCCTGAGTTTTCACAAGCTGTGCTTGCAATGAAAGACAATGAATTCACCAAGCAAGCTGTACGCACTCAATTTGGCTGGCACATTATTTTACGTACCGGTCAACGTGAAGGCACACCTCCTACTTTCGAAGAAGTAAAACCAAATATCACGGCAGCGCTTGAACAAGAACACATTCAAAAACACATCAATGAATTACGTAAAACCGCCAAGATCAGCGTCGATACGAAAAACGCCGTGAAATAAACTATCCATATTAACTGGACTTCAAAGGCCCTTAATTTAAAGGGCCTTTTTTTGTATCCGCAAAGGGCAAGTGAATTAATTTCGCTTAAAAACAATAAAAACGCTCACGCTAAACACTTGGCCGCGTTAATTCACAAGGGCTCCAGCTTAACTGCGCAGATTATTCCTTATGCTAAATCGGCTTTTTTAACTATCAAGGTGAGTCAAACTGGTCCTAGAACATCCCTTTCCCTGCCACGTTTAGACGAACTAATGAACAGAGCAACACATTGATATGATTAAATAATTAGTGGCTTAGAAACACGGCCAAAAACAAGTCAGACTAGATAAAAACATTGTATTGTGTTATTTTCGCGCATTTAAAATTATCAGTGGATAGGAGGAAATAATGCGAATAATTCTTTTAGGTGGACCAGGTTCAGGCAAGGGCACGCAATCACAATTCATTACCGAAAAATTTGGCATACCTCAAATATCTACCGGCGATATGTTACGTGCAGCGGTTAAAGCGGGCACAGCCTTAGGCATTGAAGCAAAAAAAATCATGGATGCTGGCGGCCTTGTGTCTGATGAGGTTATTCTCGGTCTCATCCAAGAAAGACTTGCTGAAGACGATTGCGCCAACGGATTTTTGCTCGATGGTTTTCCACGTAC
>DUCA01000074.1 GCA_012960055.1 Cycloclasticus sp. | reverse complement strand
CACTGATACCGACTAATCGAACACCGTGTTGACCTGCTTCAGTACGTGACAGTAATTCAGGCAGTATGGCGCGTATTCGTGCCAAGTCGGTAAACCGTTTGTTGCTGCTGTACGAGCGCGTTACGGTTTTAAAATCGGCGTACTTTACTTTTAGGGTGATGGTTTTAGCGATAAATTGCTGGTTTTCTAAATTATTGAATACGGTTTTTGCCAGTGTGTTGAGGTGCTCTATAAGCAACGCTATATCGTGAATGTCGCTTTTGAAGGTGGTTTCTTTACCCAGAGACTTGCGTGTTCTGCTGCTGCGTACCGGACGAAGGTCGATGCCTTGCGCTATGTTGAAATAGTAATCACCGGATTTGCCAAAATGTTGCACCAGTTCTAACTGGCTTTTGGTGCGTAAATCGCTCCCTATTTTAATGCCCAATTTGAGCATTTTCGCTTCAGTGGCTGGGCCTACACCGTAGAATTTCCCAATCGGTAAGGCCGCTATAAAGGCTTCGCCTTGTGATGGTTTAATCACATAAAGCCCGTCAGGCTTATCCATATCGGAGGCGATTTTAGCTAAGAACTTATTGTAAGACACACCCGCTGAAGCAATCAGTTGGGTTTCTGTGTAAATGTCTTTTCTAATCGCTTCTGCCAAGCGTGTTGCCGAGCCATCAAATGCCATGTTGTGGCTTACGTCTAGGTAAGCTTCGTCCAGTGATAAGGGTTCCACGTCTGTTGCATAACGCCAAAAGATGCGTTGGATTATTTTGGACACTGCTTTATACGCCTCAAAACGAGGCGGCACAAAGATCGCATCCGAGCATAAGCGATAAGCACGCGAACAGGGCATGGCTGAATGAATACCAAATTGGCGCGCTTCATAACTGCAGGCAGCAACCACGCCACGACTGTTCGGTTGGCCACCAACAATAACCGGTTTACCCCGTAATTCAGCGTTGTCACGTTGTTCAACAGACGCAAAGAAAGCATCCATATCAATGTGAATTATTTTGCGTTGAACGGGAGGCATGACGAAAGGTTAGGCGGGTTGCTTAATCACAAGATACACACCGTAAATGGCAATGAACATTCCACCTATTGCAAACGGCGTGAGAGTTTCGCCAAAAAGCCACCAAGCCTCTATTGCGGTAACCGGCGGTACTAAATAGAAGTAGCTGGCAACTTGGGTGGTTTTGCCTTCATGAATCATATGCATGAGTAACAAAATAGCGATGATGGATAAGCCAAACACCAGCCACAGTAACGCACCAATTAAATGGGGGTGCCAAGTAATCTGTTGTTGTTCGAATGAAAAGGTTAATAAGCCCATCCAGATGGCCGTTGCAAGGTATTGAAAAAATGAGCCCGTGAGTAGGTTAACGCCAACGCCAAAGCGTTTTTGATACATCGTGCCAATGGAAATACCAAATAATGCAATGGTAACGGCGATTAAAGCCGCGCCCGAGAGGGTGATTTGCGATAAATCTTGCCCTTGTAACAAAACAATACATACGCCAAATAGGCCCAATAATAACCCCAGCCATTGTTTAAAGTTGAGTCGTTCAGATAAGAAAACAAGCCCCATTAAAGCCGTTAATAAAGGCTGAAGACCGACCAAAAGAGCCGCGAGTCCCGCAGGCATTTCAAGTTTAATGGCGGCGAATACACCGCCTAAATACGCGGCGTGAACCAGTGACCCCACCACCATTTGATGAGCCGCTTGGGCGGGTGTAATCTTATTGGCACGAAATATTTTAATCAGGACGGCGAAGACAACTAGGGTCGCCAACATGCGAATAAACAATAAGTTAAAGGGTTCTATATAAGGCAGGGCAAATTTAGCGCCGATAAACCCTGTGCTCCACAAGAGAACGAAAACCAATGGGGCCCAGCGGGTGATTAAGGTTGAAAGGCTTAGGTTAATCATTTGGATACAGGTGTTTTCAATTTAAAGGGAAAGAGGCGCGCGTAATGAACCGATCATCGCATTATAGTGTTAAGCAAAACTCTTTTACGGCATCAACAACAGTACTTTTAGCCTCTAAGTGAACATAGTGTCCAGCGTCAGGTATAACGTTTATTGATAGGTTACTGGGGATATGTTTTTCCGACAAATCAAGGTTTGGCAAATAGCCGTAAGCATCTTCGTTGCCAAAAATCTGCAGTACTGGGCAGGTGATTTGTTGCAAATATTGCGAACAATCTTCAGCTTGATAGGCTTCACTATTAACGCGTTTGATCCAATCATAAAACAGAGTGTCGAGCCCTTCGCCATGAAGTTTAAACAGCTTGTCTCGAAGATTGCCATTTTCAAAACCTTCTTTTGCTTCATTAGCACCGGCTAAGCACTGTGGATGAATAATCATTTGTGGAACAATCGATACGACACCGAGGATGACGTCTTTATGTAGGCTTGCGGCGACAAGAGCAATAACGCCGCCATAGCTATGGCCTACTAAAATAACGCTGTTTAGGTCATAGTGTTCAAAGATATCACGTAACGGCTCACCCGCTTCCTCAACGCGGGTATCACCTTCGCGGAATGTAGCTAAGGGCTCTGATTGCCCATGCCCCCAACGCTCATAGATAATAACCGCCAGCCCTGTTTCTTTATGTACCTGTGCTGGAAAATCACGCCACATTTCAATGCTATCTATAGCACCATGAAGAAAAACCAAGACAGGTTTGTCTTGGTTTATATCACCAATTTGACGTGAGCGCAGACGTCGCCCCGCTGCTTGAATAAACGTGTCATTTCTAACAGGCATGTAAGCGTTTCAATAAATTAAAAATCATATTTTGCGTTAAATACAAAAAAATCAACATCTTTGTCAACGATATTACCAAAACGAGTAAAGGCAGCTGCAAATGATAATTTTTTATTAGGCATCCAGGTAACAAATACATCCCAGAAAGCATCTTCCTTCATATCTAAGTCAGAGGAAATGGCTTTGAATTTGTCATTTTGTTGGCGTATTTCAAAACCATAGCCAAAGGTTTGGGTCGGAATAATAGCAATGGATGCTTCAGCATTCGCTGTGTAGTTATCTGAGAAACCTAAAAGGCCAAGATAGTGACCTTTGGTTAGGCGAATGTTTCCATGAAAGACAACAGGGTAACCCAGCATGCTAGTGTTCGTGTTGGAGACTGAAAAATCTAGATCGATGCCAACGTTATCATCAAAGCCAAGATCATTTAAAGCATGGTTTATATTTCTATTTTGTTCATCGATTGTTTCGTTATATTTGAATTCAGCAGTGAAAGCGAAGGCGGGAAGTTTATCTGTTTCATGAGCCAGAACTGTTTTGAAATGTACATTATGCATGTAGATGGTATTGCGTTTTACATCCATTGTGCCATTAGTCGCTTTTAAAAGAGTGGCGCGAACACGTCTAAAATCAATCTGCTCAAGTACATAGCCCATTTCATAACGATCAAGGAATGAAATCGTAATACCGTTGGTATATAGGTTGTCGTTGCTTTCGTTTAGCCCGATTAAATCCCAGTTTGAAATAGCGGGTTTACCAAAAGTCTCTCCATTTTTTGGAGGGTTAACTCTATACGCACCTGGCACAATGCCTCCACCACCAACGCCTTCAAAATTCATAAAAGGGGGTGCCGCAAAAAGGCTGTTACAAAACAAAGTAGTGAATAATATTACTAAAGCTTTAGTTGTCATGATGTTATTTTATGTATTGAGATTAAAAAATTAAAAAGCCTAAAAAGTAAGCTGCAATTGGCTAATAAAAGATGGGTAACTCAAACCACCGTCACTGGGGTCGTAGTAAGCCAATTCATTAATCAGCCTAAGATTGTCATCGAACTGCCAGGTCAGCATGGTTTGGTAAACGCTACCTTGGTTCATGCCGCGGGCAATTTCATCGTCAGATTTACCGGTTAGCGGTCTGAAGAAAGCCGTGCGTGAAGGGTGTTCGTTGTTGACGTGCTGGTACTGTAAAGCCCAGGCCCACCCCATGTCTTCAGAATTCAGTAAATAGGCCCGGCTGAGACCTAAGGTGAAGGCGTTTGAACTAAGTGTGCCTGTGCTGTCACCTTGTGCATTGACGGCTAAACCACCTTGGGCATCAGACTTAAATTGCGCCCATGAAGCCCATAGCCACCAATGGTGGGCTTGAATATCGGCAGACACACTGAGCCATTCATTATCCAGATCGATACCATTGGGTTGGAATTTAGTATTAGTATCGAGTGTGTCGGAGTCGAGAGATGTGCTGTACGCAGCGCCGATGCTGTATGCCAAAGGTCTGTCTTTGAATTGATACTCGTCATCACTGGGTGAGACACCTGTTGGTCGCAAAGAGATGGCCGCTGAAAACATGAGGTCGTTATTATCGTTGTTTAGCGATAAATCAGGGCCGTTATACAAGCCAAGAGCATAATGTAAGCGGTTGCCAAAATAGCCTTTTGAACTTGTTTCTGGTAGCCCCATATCACCTTTTCTAATGGTCAGTCCACGGAGTCTGCCGGTGGCTCCAGGCGATAACAATTCTGTAAATTTGCGTTCTACACTGGCCGTTTTATGTGGGCGACGTGTATAGCCCAGTGCAAATTGCTGGCCGATGGTAATGCTGCCAATGCTGTCATCAAAATGTTTAAAACTCACCCAAGCATCGAGTAATTTTTGTGCGTTTGATAACCCCGCCACTTCGTTGGATGCATCATATTGGAAGCGGAAGGCAACGTTGTCCGTTGCAAATCCTTTAAAACCAACACGAGCACGTCGTAAGGTGAAGCTATTGGTGCCTTGAAGACCATTTTTAGAAGGAACAAAGGTGTAGCGGGGTTGTAATTGCCCCCAGAACTTAATATTAGGACGGGCTCTGTTGACGCTTTTTTTTGTAGCGGCGACTAGGTTGTTGACAGCCGACTTAACGCCGACTTTTTTAGCCATGCTGGATTTGCTCGCTTGCACTTCGGCTTGTTTGGCCTGCTGTTTAATATCGGCTACATCGTGCTGGGTTAGGAGCCCTTTTTTCTGAAGGGCTTCTAACACAGCATCGGCATAGGCGTGCGAAGGATCCGCTAAAGCTGGAAGGCTAATAAACGCTAGCGAAGCTAACGATAATTTTTTTAACATAACAGTCTATGGTTTTATTGAAAAGTCAGTTAACCCAAGCTTGGATAGTCTGTATAGCCGGCTGAATCGCCGCCATAAAAACTTGATGGATCGGCTTCATTTAAGTCTGCGTCTAGTTCGAGGCGTTGAGCAAGGTCAGGGTTGGCAATAAACGGTACGCCAAATGCCACAGCATCACAGCTATTTTTAGCGATGGCCACATTCCCACGTTGTTTGTCATAGCCAGCGTTAGTGACGTATACACCATCAAATAAGGGACGTAGATTTTTTAAATCAAAAGCCGGGCCGGCAACACCAGGCACTTCAGCACCCATTTCTGTCACATGGAGATAAGCTAAGCCGTATTGGTTAAGTTCTTTAACAACGTGGGTAAAGAGAGGTTCGGGTGAAGAATCTTTCATGTCATTAAACGGTTGTAATGGCGATAGTCTAACGGCTACTCGAGAAGCACCCCAAACCGCATTAACAGCGTCAACAACTTCGAGTAGGAATCGTGTTCTGTTCTCAATTGAACCACCGTAATTGTCGTCTCGTTGATTCGTACCATTGCGAAGAAATTGGTCAATTAAGTAGCCATTAGCCGCATGAATTTCAACACCATCAAAACCTGCTTGTAGAGCGCATTCGGCGGCATGGGCGTAATCAGTCACGGTTTCTTTAATTTCATCAATGGATAAAGCTCTTGGTTCTACAAATGGTTTGGAGCCATCAAATGTTATTACTTCACCTGCCGGTTTAATAGCCGATGGGGCAACGGGTAGCTCGTTGTTTGGTTGAAGGTCGGGATGCGAGCTTCGCCCGACATGCCATAGTTGGCAAAAGATATGTCCACCCTGTTCATGAATCGCGTCTGTAATCGTTTTCCATCCGGCAATTTGCTCTTCTGTGTGTATGCCGGGTGTGCCAGGATAGCCGATGGCCTGCGGAGAGATTTGTGCGCCTTCTGAAATAATTAAACCGGAGCTGGCTCGTTGGGTGTAATACGTTTTCATTAACTCGTTCGGTATGGTGTCGGGTGCTCTATTGCGTGTCATCGGCGCCATAAAGATGCGATTGGATAGCGTATATGGGCCAACTTTTATGGATGAAAATAAATCAGTCATTTTATAAATCCTCTTTTTATGTATGTGAATGTTTGTTAGTAGCTGTAGGTATAGCTGACATCTAAGGTTGTTTCGGCGATGCCAAACTTAACGTCCGCCCCTAAAAATGCGGTGTCCTGTGCGGTTAATTCATTGCGAAAGGCGTGCATAACAGCAAAAGACCATTCTGAATTTTTATTGGTTTTGTAACTAAACCCAGCGGTTAAATGTTTAGCTGGCATGGCAGGTGTAATGGGGTTTAGCAGGCCTGACCGTCTGGGGATTTGTTCCTCACCAAGGTTTGCACCCATTCGAAGCGTAATCGTATCGTTAAGAATGTAGCGAACCCCTAATTTATACGCGGTAATGCTTCTCCAACCAAAACCAGCGCTATCTTTCGCTCCCAGTTGCCTGTCGGCAGAAAAGCCTATTTCTGGGTTCAGTTCTGAAGCAGTTGGTACAGGATTTGATAAAGCATCAATATCCTTGTAATTAATTCGCATTACATCAAAAGCAACGGACAGTTGTTTTGACAAATTAATGGCCATTCCTACGCCATAATTTGAAGGAATATCAAAGTCACCATTGTTAGCAAACAAGCCTGAATACTTTTTCATTTTAGTCATTTGCATCTTGGGCGAATAATAGGCACCAAATTGGTAGGTGCTGTTTGGTTTGTAAAACCAGCCCACTTTAATGCCAAGTCCGTAGGATAGCTCGTCGCCTCTGTCAGTCAGGCTGCCGGGGTCGGATGAAGCACCTTGAAAAGAATCTAAACCTTGCGCGCTAAATTTTTGAATGCCCACTAAAGGAGATATCCCAATATAGTTATTTGGAGTCATTTCGTAGGTGTAGGTAGTGGCAATAATGACTTGCGCAAAATCTACGCCTAAGTGCCCATTGGTTGTGATACTTGGAGCACCTAGAACACGTTCAGCTGTTTCAGTAAATAAGCGTTTTCTATACGTTGTGTTGATGCCGCCATTGCCATACACGGTAACCCCGAGTGTGCTTTTATCACTTAATCGTTTGTTCAAGCCAAAGTTCGGGATTAACCAATAATTTCGTCGGCTGTCATCTCGTACCAGCTCATCACAGGCGCCAATGCCTCGGCAGTCAAACTCAGCATCACGGGGTAAATAGAGAAACCTTGCGCCAATATCGAGTCCTTCAACCTGAGACATGCCGGCCGGGTTGACTGCGCCAGCTAGTGTATCTTGCGGGAAAGCAATAGCGGCACCCGCCATGCCCATCATTTTAGCGCCGTAAGCAATGGCGAAATAACCATTATTTGCGTGTGCAAAATGGCTAAAGAATAGTAAAAACAACCCTATAAAAGCTTTTATTTGGCGTGTCATGAGGTCCTCCTGATAATCTTAGGTAACTTTAAGTGTTGCTATAATAATAATTTCTATATAATTTAACAATATAGCAATAATAGAATAGACTGTTCTAATTTTAAGAACAATAAGTATATGCAAAACCTTAACCGAATGATGATTTTCTACCATGTCGTTGACCTAGGCAGTTTTACTGAGGCGGCGAAGGTGCTAAAGATGGCTAAATCAGCGGTTAGTCGACATATCACCTTATTAGAAAATCAGATTGGGGCAAGGTTACTAAACCGAACTACTCGCCAACTTAGTCTTACCGAAGTTGGGCGAATTTATTTTCAAAGTTGTCAGAGAATCGTTGAAGAAACGCAATTCATGCAAAATGAAATTAGCGTGCTTCAGAATCAGCCAGTTGGGTCGTTAAAGATTGCAGCAACCAATAGTATAGGTAATGTCTACATTGCACCGTTAATCGTCGAGTTTATGCGATTATACCCAAATCTGAATATAGAACTTATGTTGCAGGATCAGGTGATTGATATGGTGGAGGAAGGAATTGATGTGAGTGTTCGTGTCGGTTGGTTGAAAGACTCAAACTTAGTTGCCAAAAAAATTACAGATTCAAGAATGGTTTTAACGGCGAGTCCAAAATACATAAAACAATACGATCCGGTGCTGACACCCAA
This sequence comes from Cycloclasticus sp., assembly GCA_012960055.1. Lineage (GTDB taxonomy): Bacteria > Pseudomonadota > Gammaproteobacteria > Methylococcales > Cycloclasticaceae > Cycloclasticus. Next base: position 24,417 of record DUCA01000074.1, on the reverse strand, counting down.
AGAACTCGAAAAACATCATTGGATTATTTTTTCACTATTGCCCAATCCGACTGAATGGGTATTTAAGCAAAAGAAACAAACGGAGACTATTTCTGTCGAAGGCAATATAAAAACTAACAATGCAGAAGCGGTTAGAACTTTATTGTTACAAGGGGTAGGGGTGTCAGTTTTGTCTCATTTTATTGTTGCTGATGATATACGCGAAGGGCGATTGGTTGAGTTATTGCCTAATTATGACTTAGGTTCAGCAGGCATATATTTGGTGTATCAGGAAAAACAATACAAACAATTAAAAATACAGTTGTTTAATGACTTTATCAGTAAAAAATTAAAATTAAATTAGTTAAAAATAAATATGAAATATAAAAAGAATGGTTGCAGGCTTAATAACTGCCAGAGACTTTTACCACTCAGTCAACTCCTTTTGCTATCCCTGTTGTGGATGCCTGTAGCAGGTGTAGCATACGAATTGGAGGTGTTTGGAACGATTAGTACTCAAGTTGAATCCGTTTCTCCTGATGCAAAAACAGATAAAGATTATACGAATTTACGTGATGCATATACGAGGGTTGCACTAAAACTAGGGCATGAATTAGATAATGGAGTGAGTGCATTCGCTTTGCTAGAACTTCCCTTTGATACCGTTAATATGGAGATAAATAATACGTTCGATCAAGATAGGGATGTCTTTGATTCAACAGAAAGACTGGCCTACATTCAACTTAATTTACCGACATACGGTTCCATTTGGGTCGGTAGAGGATGGGAGCCATATTACAGTAGCGTGTCTGCATCCGTTGACCGGTTTAATTCTTATTACACGGGATATGCAACGTATTCAGCACTTCGAGTTGAGCAAGCAATTGTTTATTCAAGCCCCGAAGTAAATGGGCTGAATTTTAGTCTTATGCATGCGCATAAAAATGGCTATAAAAAGAGTAACGGCCAATATGATGACCGCAATCAACTAACTGTTTCGTACAATATTAATGATACTAAATTGGGGTTTGGTTTCACTGATGCCGGTGGTGAAAATAGTCAACAGCTTGTGGGTGCATCGTTGTCTCATAAAATACAGAATTTTTACATTGCGGCTAAATACGAACGCCATCGTAGTGATGTGACTGATAAGCGCTTTTATGGAAATGATGGCTCTGATGCCGTCAATCTGTATGTCGAGTATAAAAAAGGATTGCATAAGATTAATGGCCATGTTGCAAAGGTAGATAACTTTGGCGGCGATATTTTTCATGTAGGATATGACTACCAGTTGAATAAACAGGTGAAGCTGTTTGCCGAGTATTATCAAGAACAAACAGGCGCAGCTATCACATCCAAACGGAGTGGTTTTCGTGATACATACTGGGCGGAAGGGGGTCGTGCACTGCTGTTTGGCTTTAGCTTTAATTTCTCAGAGCAAATTTTTTAATTCACGGTTGCGGATAACATTACCTTGATGGGCTGTTTAGGTGGCTAGCTATCTCTTGATACATGGCGCTTGGCATGGCGCTTGGTGTTGGGACAAAGTGGTGCCTCTTCTAGAACAAAAAGGGCACAGTGCAGTCGCGGTTGATTTACCCGCGCATGGCGAAGACCTTACTGCAATTTCAACGATTACCTTGCAGATGTATGCAGATAAGATATGTGAGGTGATTGGTCAACAACAAGAGCCTGTTATTTTAGTTGGCCATAGCCTGGGTGGCATATCAATAACACAAGCAGCGGAACAGTGCCCTAGCAACATTCGAAAACTGGTGTACCTCAGTGGTTTCTTATTGCCAAATGGTGTGGCTAGATTGGGGTATGGGGCAGATATTGAGGGAAGTTTAATTGATGCTCATAAAGAAATGTCAATCGACAAAACCAGTGTTAGCTTTAAGCCTGCCGGAATCAAAGAAACCTTTTATCATGACTGCCGCATCGAAGATATTGCTAAAGCCACGACGTTAATAAAGCCAGAGCCCATAGCGGGTATTGTGACGCCTGTTAACTACACAGCTGAAAGATTTGGGCGTCTTCCTCGTGTGTATATTGAGTGTCTGCAAGATCGAGCTGTGCTGCCGGCATTACAAAAGCGTATGTATACGGAAACACCCGTAGAGCGTGTTTTTTCTATGAATACCAGCCATTCGCCATTTTTCTCTGCGGCAGGGGAATTAGTTGATTATTTAATATCAGCGGGTTGATGACTGTTTGCATGAGAGGGTTAAATGCATTGTCGATAAATAGGCGAACAGACTTAGCGTTAATGCTACAGTGGAACGTCAACATGGGTTGTTGTCCACGACAGTTGTTAGCGAGTCAGTGGCGGGTTGCTCATTGGAACTCTGGATAGTAAGCAATGCGGGATATTACATTCCTGCTTATATTTGCCGTCTCAAGCTACTTTAGATTTTGGTTGTTAAGATGAAAAAATTGAAACTTAAAAAAGGAAATAATGATGTCAATTGATGTTACGTTAGATTTACAAGTGAGCGCAGAACACCGCGAAGAATTAATTAATACCTTGGAAGCTATTTTACCGGATACACGTGCTTATAAAGGTTGCCAAAGTGTTGTTGTCACAAGCAATGATGACGACCCTTTAAATATTGTGTTGTTAGAAAAGTGGGATGTTCGCGCAGATCATGAAAGTTATATTGCTTGGCGTACAGAGCGAGGTGATTTGGAAAAATTGGGCGCATTATTAACAGCACCGCCAGCATCTAAATATTTAACGACGGTTGATGTTTAGAAAACGAATATAAAAATTAGGCCCATTGAAGGATGAAAACCTCTCAATGGGCTTGAGTATCAATAATGTATCAGGAGTATCACAATGAGTTTTGAAATGGTCGAAAAAATGATTCCATCAGGTGAGTTAGCCAGCAATTGTTTAATTGCAGGTAACCCTAAAAACCCACCATTACTGTTGTTACATGGCGCAGGGCCGGGTGCCAGCGCCGCTTCAAACTGGAATTTATGTACGCCCATTTTGGCTAAAGACTTTTACGTTATTGCGCCGGATGCGATTGGTTTTGGTCAATCTGAATTACCCAAAGAGACGCCGCATAAAATTGCCCGTTGGATGGGCTATCGTGTTGAGCAAATTAAAGGTTTGTTGGACGAGTTAGGCATTGAAAAAACCAATGTCATTGGCAACTCAATGGGTGGGGCGCTTGCGCTGCAGTGTGTGGTTGAAATGCCAAGTCGTTTTGAAAAATGTATGTTGATGGGTGCGATTGGCGCGCCGTTTAAAAAATCTGCAACCTTGGCTCGTATGATGAGTTTTTACGATGACCCACGCGTTGCACGTTACCGTGAACTGATTGAAAGCTTTGTGTATGACCCGAGTATTTTTGAAGATTTAGAAGCAGTGATGCAAGACCGTTTTGAAAAAGCGATGGATCCAAAAATGCGTCCAATTCAAGAAATTATGTTCAAAGCGATGAACGAGGATATGGACAAGCTGATTATTCCGCCACCGGTATTGAACCGCATAGAACAAGAATGGGCGATTATTCATGGACGCCAAGATCAGGTTGTTCCACTGGAAACCAGCTTGTATTTCTTGGAGCACCTCAAACGTGCTGAATTACACGTATTGGACCGTTGTGGGCATTGGGCGCAAACTCAGCGTTGGGACGGCATGTATCCAATTGTGATGTCTCATTTCTTAGGTAAATAGGACATGTTTGACCAGAAAACACTGGAAGCTTCTGCGCTGGCGCTTGATAAAGCGCTGGCTAGCGGCAACACCATTCCACAGTTCTCTTTGCTATACCCAGAGATGACGATTGACGATGGCTATGCAATACAAGCGGAGTGGACTAAATTAAGGCTGGCTCAAGGTCGTAAAATCATTGGCCGAAAAATTGGTTTAACATCGCGAGCCATGCAGCAAGCTTCTGGCATTACCGAACCCGATTACGGTACTTTGCTTGATGATATGGTGTTTTCAGATAATTCAGAAATTCCCTTTGATCGCTTTATCGCGCCGTTGGTTGAAGTAGAAATTGCCTTTGTTTTAGGTAAGCGATTAGAGGGTGACAATATCACCTTAACCGATGTGCTTGCGGCAACAGATTACGTGTGTCCAGCGATTGAGATTGTTGATTCACGGGTGATTCGTGTTGACCCAAAAACCGGCAAACGTCGTAAGGTATTCGATACAATTGCAGATAATGCGGCGTGTGCAGGCCTTATTACCGGTGGCTTGCCTGTCAAGCCAACAGATGTAGATTTACGTTGGATTGGCGCTATCGTGTCGCGTAATGGCTTGATTGAAGAAACCGGTGTTTCCGCAGGTGTATTGAACCACCCAGGCAATGGCATTGTGTGGCTTACCAAACGGTTCGCACCACACGGCATTGCATTGGAACCTGGGCAAGTTATTTTAGGGGGCTCATTCACACGTTTGTTGCCAGTTGAACGTGGCGATACCTTCCACGCAGATTTTGGCTCATTGGGGAGCATCGGCTTCCGTTTTGTTTAGTTCGTTTACTTGCAGGAATCATTAATATGTCATTATCAATAACCGAAAATAACTTCAAAAAAGCGATACAAGCAAACCAACGGCAGTTGGGTGCATTCATGGCATTAGCAGACCCTATTTCTGCCGAGTTAATGGCAACAACGGGTTTCGATTGGTTATTGATAGATGGTGAGCATGGCCCGAACGATATAAAAAGCATCACCAGTCAGTTGCAAGCATTGGCGGCTTACCCCGTGCACTCAGTCGTGCGCATGCAAGATCACAATATCGCTGACATTAAACGGGTGCTGGACGTTGGCGGCCAAACATTGTTGATACCGATGGTTGAGTCGGCTGAGCAAGCTAAACAATTGGTACAAGCGGTGCAATACCCGCCTAAAGGTGTTCGCGGCATGGGCGGTGGGCTAACACGTGCGACACGTTGGGGTTCAATAGCCGACTATTTTGAAAAAGCAGATGACAATATGTGTTTGATTCTGCAATTAGAAAGCCCAGAAGGTATCGCGGAACTTGATGCGATTACCCAGTTAGACGGTGTTGATGGCATTTTTATCGGCCCAGCAGATTTGGCCGCAGCAATGGGCTATATCGGTCAACCAGCGCACCCAGAAGTACAACGCGTGGTGGAGGATGCCATCAAACGCATTCAAGTCATCGGCAAACCGGTTGGGGTGTATTGTGGCGACCCTGAACAAGTGAAGGTATATCAAGCAATGGGCGCAAGCTTCTTCTTAATTGGCGCCGATACCATGCTGTTAAAACAGGCGGCTAGCACGTTAATAGCGACGTTTTAATTTGCCAGTTTAAGCCTACGCCGTACCCTTAAATACAATGCCTTTAATGAAGGTGTTTGTCTTCATTAGGACCTCCATTGATTAACATAATCCCATCATATATTTGGCTTACTCTCGTTGCCTCTGTGCTGCATGCCTTTAGTTTTACCTATACCAAGCAGTTTTTAGCGCACTCTGATAACCGCGTTAAACTGGCTTTTTACAGTCAGTACGCAGTTGGTTTGATTGGCTTTTGTTTGCTGCCCTTGGTGGATTTAAATCAACTGTGGGCCAATATCGAATTAATATTGTTGATGTGCGCGTTTGTTCTGATTGCGCAAACATCCTATTTAAATGCTTTACGCCATGGCGATGCGTCTTTCGTTGTCCCCATGTTAGGTTGCAAAATGTTCGCTGTGGCAGGGCTTTCGGTGTTGTTTCTCAGTGAAGCGTACAGCCCCATTGTGTACCTCGGTGCTGCGGGTGCCTTCATTAGTTTGTTTTTTCTTAATGATAGAAAGTTACATGGATCACCAAAAGCATTAGGTTTTGTATTGTTAACGTGTGTGCTGTTTGCCTTTGCCGATATTGCCGTCGTATTGTTATTAAATAGGGGCATGGGCGGCTTGGACTTAGCGGTGTTCGTTTTTATTGTGCCAACGGTTTTATTAATGCCATTATCGCCCGTGATTTTTAAAAATGATTGGCACGTGTCTAAGGCGTTTAGAAAAACGTTATTTATTTACGCTGTAGTGCAATTGGCTGGCATCATTATATTGATGTTTGCCTTTAAACAAGCGCAGCAGGTAACGGTGATTAACATCGTGCAATCATCACGTGGATTTATTGCTGTTGGTGTGGTTTATCTAATGGCGAGATTTGGCTTTAGCCATATTGAACGATTGTCAAAACGACAATTGATCAACCGTTCTTTTGGTGGCTTTTTGATGTTCGCCTCATTAGTGGTGGCAGTAATGGGTTTGCATTAAAGCGTGCTAGAAGAAAATACTAATATTGTTTGATAAGACGGTGCTTTGATCCAACAACAAGGTACGTTTTGCAATTTTAAAGCCTAAGTCATTGTCTGCGCGTCTAAGTACATCGTGCCGTTCACCTGCAAATATATCAACTTGTGTTTCTAAGCGGTTGCGGTATACCAAAAACGCAGAGCAGACCTCGTAGGTTCCTTCGACGTCTGTTGGGTGAATAATAACGTTTGAAACAAGGTGCCGAGTTCTTGAAGCTGGGTTTTCAGACCAGCTGAAGTCGCTTTGAAGCTTACGTAAGCGACCACGCATCATGTTGATGTCGTCATCAAAGTGAGCAAACTCATCAGCGCCTGAATATTCACTGACATCGGTATCACGTACTCGCCCGCGTTTCATCACATTACGTCTGATGGGCATAAAATAGTGGATGTCTTCATCCAGTAACGCAAACCAGTCATCATAAGCAATGTTATCCAGCAATAAGGCTTCGCGGTAGTAAAACTGCTCAATGCTTTGTTGCAGCGCAAAGTCTATTGGTGGTGTTTGCAATAATTTTTTTAAATCAAAAGTAGAAGGCATAGGGTGTTCCTTAGCTTGAATAGGGGGCTTGTTATAGGCTGATAATTAGGGTTTTAATGTTTCCCAATCAGGCTCTGTCATCATGCGTAACCAATGTTGATACATGCCTCTGGCGGCATCTTCACTGTATACACCGGTGATTCGGCCAGGAAAGTTTGGGTTATCAGACACGGTTTGGTTGAGCCCCATTTGCACATTGAGTTTGGTTTTTCTGGCTTTATTACCCTTGAATATTTTTTGGATTTCAACCCAGTTTTCACCATCATCTTGTTCGAAAACGCCGCCGGCAGAAAATGTCCGAATGTTTTGTTTACGGAATTCATCTTTAATGTCATCAGGCGCGTCTGCATCCACCACAACAAAAGCCCACACCTCAATTTCATTGGGGCCACGTGGGTGCCAAGTACGGATAGTGTTGATACCGGGTAAAAAAGAACAGGTTGGGAATATTGTCATATGCTGGCCAAGCATGCGTTGGCCAAAGTAATCGCTACCCAGTCTTTTTGACGCCGATTCTGCAGCAGGGCTTGCTGTAACGTATTCTGTGATTTTCGGCCCCATAATCGCCATTAATAGGCCGGGTTCATCAACAAAGAACCCTGTGCCATGCCCGCCCCATTTAGCTCGAAATTGGTGCCCTTGCGTGGGAATCATCTCGGGGGATAACTCAACGCCTTCTGGTAGGCCAGCAATAACGCCGGACAAATGTGACATCGTGCCAGCGTGATACATATCACTGCAAAACTGTTCGGCTGCGAATTTCCAGTTACATGGAATAATCCATTTTTGAATGCCGCCAATGGCTTCGGTGCCACCTTCTGAGCGATTGAACATGGTATCAATATAAGGGCGCGCGTCAGATAGGTAATCTTCTAACTCTGGCGCTTCTTCATCCCAGTTGGCAAAAATTAGCCCTCTATAAATAGCAACACGGGCTTGTAATGGGTTCCAGTCGGCTTTGTTAAGTTGATCGCAGTGACCTTGTTCTTCGAAAGGAACGTCTACTAAATTTCCAGCGATATCGTATAACCAGCCGTGATAGGTACAAACAAATGCTTTTGCATTTCCTTTATCTTCACGAGATAAGCGCATGCCACGGTGACGACATTGATTAAGGAATACACGGATACTATCGTCTTTTTGACGAACAACAATCACGGGGTCTTCGCCCATGTATGTATTGAGGAAGTCTCCAGTCTTAGGGATGTGGGTTTCATGGCCAAGTAATAACCATGAGCGCGCAAATATACGTTCTAACTCTAGTTCGTAGAGTTCATGGTCAGAGTAGATGCGGGCATCCAGTGTGCCGTTATCATCACTCACCAAATTTTTGATACGTTCAGTGGACCAGGTATTATTGCTGTTGTTTGCCGCCGTCATTTTAAAACTCCATGTGCACAAGTTATCGAGGTATTTTATATTTATTTTAAAGACTAAAGCCTACTTTGCTTAAAAAATAAACTGAATTTATGATTACAATCATATTCCAAAATAGCGGTATTCAAAAAAAACAAATTACCATACAGGTATAGTTTTAAAGGGTCAGACAGTATGTCTGTGACAAAAGGTATTTAGGAGGCTGGGCTGTAGGCAAAAAATTAAAAACTTCATTAACGGTGAGTGTGTTTCTGCAACGGATGACACGTGCTTCGATAAACGCTCACCTATCAATCATCGCGTGATTGTGACTGTTGTTGAAGCGAGGTAGGTGGATGTTAATCAAGCCGTCTTAGCCGCTAAAGCAGCCTTAAATGGCGAGTGGGCTGGCTTTAACGTAGAGCAACGTGTGGACATGTTGTATGCCGTTGCCAATGAAATAACACGCCGCTTTGATGATTTTGTAGAAGCACAAATGGGTCGATACAGCCCAAGCTAAAGTGATTATGACGCATGCCTTTATTGCGCGTGGGGCAGCAAATTTTAAGGTATTTGCTGATGTGCATTCGCTGGAGTTTTATACGGCAACACGCAATACTTGCGGTAAAGCTCTAGGTGAATAAAAAAACATAACCGAGGTGCTATTGCAGCACCTCGGTTATCGGCTCTAAAACTTACGCTAAGCCTTCTTCTTTTAAGGCTTGTTGCACTGCCGCACGTGCGCCAACGCGTTCTTGGAACGCTTGAAGCGTAGGCCAAGGTGAGGCATCAAAATCAAAGTATGGGTGCCAGCTTAAAATCACGAATAAGTAAATGTCAGCCATTGAATATTGTTCGCCCAATAAGTAATCTTTGTTGCCTAAGGCATCGGCTAATTGGCTCAAACGGTTGCTGTAACCTTCAACAAGAATGGCTTTAGCTTCATCTGGCATGGCTGGGTTAAATAAAGGCGCAACACCCTTGTGTAACTCGGTAGATAGGAAATTCAACCACTGCTGTAATTTTGCTCGTTCAAAGGTATCAGGTGCAGGCGCTAGGTTCTTGTCAGGTGCCAGACCAGCCAAGTATTGAACAATAGCAGGGCCTTCGTATAAAAAGTCACCGTTATCAAGTTCCAACGCAGGTACATAACCACAAGGGTTAATGTCTAGGTAGTTGTCACCGTTTTCAAGCGTGTGTGATTGCAAATCGACTTTAACGAGTTCAACGTCTAAGCCAGTTTCGCAAATAGCAATGTGTGGAGATAAAGAACATGATCCAGAGGAGTAGTACAGTTTCATCAGTTGAAATTCCTGTTGTTAGAGGTTAATTTTAAACACGGGACGAGCGTTTGATAAAACGCGTGCCAATTATTTAATTGCCGATTAATTGTACCTGTCTTTAGGGCTTTTTGTTTAGCAAATGCTAATGTAGTATGAGGTGTTTTTCTAAGCGCTTAAAGTAGCGTTTGCCGAATTATTTAGCGTACAACTTCAATAGGAGACCGCTGTGGATTTAAATTACACCCCTGAAGAACAAGCCTTTCAGCTTGAAGTTAGGGCGTTCTTACAAGCAAGCTACCCAGCCGATATTCAAGAAAAGGTGGCTAAAGGCATTGCGCTAAAAAAAGCCGATTATGTCACGTGGCAAAGAATTCTGAATGATAAAGGCTGGCTAGTACCCGGCTGGCCAAAAGAACACGGCGGTACGGGTTGGACGCCAGTGCAGAAATATATTTTCGAAGAAGAATGTGCCACGGCAAACTGCTTGCGTTTAGTGCCGTTTGGTTTGGTTATGTTAGCGTCTGTATTGTTAAAGTTTGGTACAGAGCAGCAACGCCAACAATATTTCCCCGATATGTTACAAAGCAATGTTTGGTGGGCGCAGGGTTATTCCGAACCTAATGCCGGATCAGACCTTGCTTCGCTGCAAATGCGAGCAGATAACAAAGGCGAGCATTACCTTGTTAATGGCACCAAAACGTGGACAACACACGGCCATTACGCCGATATGATTTTTGTGTTGGTGCGTACCAGTCAAGAAGACAGAAAACAAAAAGGCATCAGCTTTTTGTTGATAGACATGAAAGCCAATGGCGTGAGTGTTGAGCCGATTATCACCGTCGATGGCATGCACGCGGTGAATCAAGTGTTTTTTGACGACGTAAAAGTGCCGGTCGAAAACTTGGTTGGCGAAGAAGGCGAGGGGTGGTCAATTGCTAAATATTTGTTACAGCACGAACGCACCAATATTGCGCAAGTACCGCGTTCAAAAAAACAAATACAACGCTTAAAAGCCTTAGCTTCTAACGAACAATGTAACGGCAAACCTTTACTTGAAGACAGTAGTTTTAGGCGCAAAATTGCTGAAATAGAAGTGGAGCTGATGGCCTTAGAAATGACGAACCTGCGCGTGCTATCAAAATTATCAGCGGGCGAACCGCCCGGCGTGGCCTCATCACTGCTAAAAGTAAAAGGCACCGAGGTACAACAAGCGATAACCGCCTTGCTGATGGAAGCGGTGGCGTATTACGGTTTCCCATACAAAAAAGACGTGATGTTAGACGGTTGGCAAGATGAGCCCATAGGCCCAGAAGAAGCGGTATTTTTAGCGCCACATTATTTCGATTGGCGTAAAACATCCATCTACGGCGGCTCAAACGAAATTCAAAAAAACATCATGGCCAAAGCCGTGCTTGGGCTTTAGGTGAGGGGGGTTAGATGAATTTAGAATTGAGTGAAGAAATGATCATGTTGCAAGACATGCTCAGTAAGTTTTTGAACAAGCAATACAGCTTTGAACAACGGCAAACCTTAAGCCGTAATGGCATTGGCTACAGCGAGGATAACTGGCAACAGTTCGCCGACATGGGGCTGCTGGGTGTGCCGTTTGACGAGCAATACGGTGGTTTTGGTTTCGGCCAAATGGGCTTGGTTGTGGTGATGGAAGCGATAGGCAAAGGCCTTATTGTCGAGCCGTACCTTGCATCGGTGGTGTTAGCAGGGCAGTTAATACAGCAAGCCGGTAGCGAGGCGCAGAAACACGCCATATTAGAACCGTTAATAGCCGGTGAGTTCAAACTTTCCTTTGCCTATGTTGAGCGTCAATCGCGCTATAACTTAGCTGATGTAGCGTGTCAGGCCGAAAAGCAGGGTGCTCAATTTTGCATCAACGGTAATAAGTCAGTTGTGTTTAACAGCGAAACGGCGGATAAAATTATCGTCTCGGTAAGAACCAGTGGCGAAACCATCAGCCAGTCGGGTATTTCATTGTTGCTGGTTGATAAAGACGCAGCCGGGCTTTCAACTAGGCATTACGAAACCGTCGATGGCCTACGTGCATCAGAACTTAGCTTTAACAATGTCATGGTGGCTGAAGACGCATTAGTCGGCGCACTCGGTAACGCCTACGAGGCAATACAAACAGTGATAGATTCCGCAACCGCTGCGGTATGCGCCGAAGGGATTGGGGTGATAGCGCAGTTACGTGAAAAAACCGTGGAGTACCTAAAAACACGCAAGCAATTTGGCCAAGCACTCAGCGATTTTCAAGTGCTACAACACCGCTGCGTGGACATGTTTATGCACGAAGAACAAATGCGTTCCTTAGCGTATTTAGCCGCCATAAAAGTAAGCGATGGCGAAGCGGTAGAATCCAGACAAAGCGTGTCAGCCGCAAAAGTATATTTGGGTGATGCGCGAACAATAGTAGCCGAACAAGCCGCGCAACTGCACGGCGGTATAGGCGTAACAGATGAATTAGACGTGGTGCATTACGTTAAACGGTTAACGATGTTGAACAGCTTGTTTGGTGACCGTGATTTCCATATGCAACGATTTTGTGAGGCGTGATGAACGATGGCTGATTTTGTAACATACGCAAGCTTGGTGGAAGGCGATGAATTTTTGCACCCACCAGCATTATTTGAAGTAAGCCAAGATGCAGTTAATCGCTATATCAGCGCAACAAGCGACAGCACGCCAGAGCTAACAGAATTGGATGCCGATGGTGATAAAATCGCACCGCCGATGATAGCTGCGGTGTACGTGATAGACGCCTTGCGAACACGCGTAGGCCCGCCCGGTGGCATACACGCCAAACAACAGTTTACCTTCCATCGCCCCGCCAAAATTGGCGAAACGCTCTATACCGCAGCTTATGTGCTCAAGTTGTATCAACGCAAAGGGCGCAACTACGTAGAGATGACAACAGAAACAAAAAACCAAGCCGGTGAGCTTATCACCAGCGGCATGATTACCCGAATTTGGGGGAAAGAATAATGTTCTCAGTCAAACAACTGCAACGCTATAAAAATTATACCGTTGGCGACACATTGCCCGAACTTATTCAAACCGTAGAACAAAGCATGATAGATGCATACGCCGATGCATCGGGTGATATCAATCCATTACATATCGATCCAGAGTTTGCAAAAACCACCATCTTCGGCGGTACCATCGCCCATGGGCTATTAACCCTAGCGTTCGTCTCACGCGTATTATCACGTTGGAACTGGCAAGGCTGGGCATACGGCGGCGAATTAGATATCGCCTTCCTAGGGCCAGTATACCCAGGCAACGAGGTACGAGTAACTGCTGAAATAGATCACATCGAACAGCGAGAAGACGGCATCTATGCGCGTTGTTTAATCGCCTGTTATTGTGGAGATAAGGCGGTTGTTAAGGGGTTTTGTGTTTGTAGGGTTGGGTGAGCACTTTAATCTAACGCCTTGCTAAAAGGCGTTAGATTACGTCCATTTGAAAGTCACTTGCTGGGTTGTGATTGCTTTTAAATTAGGTCTCCATAGGAAATGTACTTTTCTATGTCCACTAATAGTACATAAATAATCAATGATATCTTCTATATCAGCGTGTGTACGGCAAGGCCTAAACTTCGTGACATTCGTTTAGCAACGGACTCATATTCAAGGACGATGAGAACCCTGCGTCTACCAATGATGCAGGGGCTTTTATGAGCAGCTCAATTGCTTGTGCAATCCCCTCTAAAAACCAAGGGAGTTCTTAGTCATTATTTTCTTGGTTTATCCAGCGTGATTTGCATGTCTTTAAATCGCTGAATATCCTCTTCGCAATAGCCAGCATCGGATAATATTTCAACATTATGCTCACCATATTCTGGTGGTTTGCATTGAATTTTGCCGGGGGTTCTTGAGAGTTTGATGGGTATACCGGTGCCTCGGTATTCGCCATCTTGTACCACCATGTTGCGTGCGATGGTTTGAGGGTGTTGCAGCGCGTCTTCAACGGTTTGTACGGAGCCGACGGGTATGCCTTTTTCTAAGAAAATTTTGGTTAGGGCTTTGCCGTCTTTATCGGCGAGCATTTCTTCGAGTATTTTACGCAGAGCGAGGGTGTTGCGTGTGCGTTCTGCATTGCTTGAAAAACGTGGGTCTTTGGCGACGTGGCTGTAACCCAATTCGTTACATAATCCGGCAAATTGTTTGTTGTTGCCGATGGTTAAGAACAGGTAGCCATTAGCAGTTGGTAACAGGTCGTAGGGGGTGATGTTGGGGTGTGCACTGCCGGTGCGTTGACGAGGTTTGCCATCTAGGAACCAGTTGGCGGCATGTGGGTGAAGCAGACTGATGGCGGTATCGTATAAGCTGATTTCTATGGATTGCCCTAAGTCGGATGTATTGCGTTCGTGCAGGGCTAATAAAATGGCGATAACGGCGTTCATGCCGGTGGTGATGTCTACCACGGGTATACCAACGCGAACGGGTGGGCGGTCTGGGTCGCCGTTGATGCTTAATAAGCCTGAAGTGGCTTGGGCAATGGCATCGTACCCCGGAAAGCCAGCATACGGCCCCGTGTTACCAAATCCAGTGACGCGACAGTGTATTAAGCGTGGAAATTTTTTTTGTAAGACGTCTTCAAAGCCGATGCCCCATTTTTCGAGCGTGCCGATTTTAAAGTTTTCGACGAGCACGTCGGCATCTTCCAGCAAACGAAACAGGATGTCGTGTGCTTCGGTTTGGCGCATATCCAAGGCGAGGCATTTTTTATTGCGATTAAGGCCGTCGTTATAGGCGCTGCTGTTTTCATGATGGTAAGGCCCCCAACTGCGCGTTTCGTCACCGGCTGGGGGTTCTATTTTAATAATCTCAGCGCCGTGATCGCCCAGAATTTGGGTGCATAAAGGCCCGCCTAGGACGCGTGAGAGATCGACAACTTTAATACCGTCAAGTGATGATTGGGACATGTAAAGCACCTCCTCAGTGCTCTTAGTGGTGCGTGGATTAGTTTGCGGCAATATTACCATTAGAAACAAAGAGGCCGCAATGCAGCTAAACGATGCATGCGATGATGAAAAAACACGTTTTATGAAGAAAAAGTGGCGTGAAAAACAAGGTTGGTTTTGGTAGGGTAGAGTTAGTGATTGCGGTTCATTGAACTGCAGTGTGAAAAATTAGACAGTTATTGTTTTGTTGGGCAGCTTGCTTCATGCTGGTCTAAATTTTATTCATTTTAATCTATGCAGACATTAACATTTGACCCGGTTATTTCGTCAGAAAAAGAAGCGGCTCTGCGGCTGAAGGTCCGGCGGTTTCTGCAACAATACGGCGATTTTCCGACAGCAGATTTGATTGACTCGTGGACGATTTGCGATGCTGACTTTAGCAAAGCCTTGGCTGAACAAGGGTGGATTGGCATGACTTGGCCTGAACAATACGGTGGCGGTGGCTGCAGTTACCTTGAACGCTACGTGGTGATAGAAGAATTATTGGCGGCGGGTGCACCCGTTGGTGCGCATTGGGTTGCGGATAGACAAAGCGGCCCGTTGTTGTTGCGCTTTGGTACGCAGTCGCAGCGCGAATTCTTTTTACCGCAAATAATAAAAGGCGAATGTTTTTTTGCGATTGGCATGAGCGAGCCGAATAGCGGTTCTGATTTGGCGTCGATTAAAACCAGCGCAAAACGTGTCGACGGTGGCTGGTTGGTGAACGGCGCAAAGACCTGGACGAGTTGGGCACATGCGTGCCATTACATGATTACGCTGTGCCGAACGGCGCCGGTATCGGACAATCGACACGCGGGTTTAAGCCAGCTGATTATTGACTTGTCGGCAGACGGGGTGACGATTCGGCCGATTAAAAATTTGGCGGGTGATGAGCACTTTAATGAAATATTTTTCGATAATGTGTTTGTGCCAGATGAGCAGGTGGCAGGAACCGTCAATGATGGTTGGAATCAAGTGATGGCCGAATTGGCGTTTGAACGCAGCGGCCCAGAACGTTTTTTAAGCAGCTATCAATTGCTCGAAGCGTCTATCGGTGAGTTACGACAAACCAAACCAGATGCTCGTGCGATGAGCGTTATAGGCCAATTTGTAGCGAAACTGATGGTGTTGCGACAAATGTCGTTATCGGTGGCCAGCCAGCTTCAAGACGGCAAACTGCCGGTGAATGAGGCATCGGTTGTTAAAGATTTAGGCACCTCATTTGAACAAGACCTGCCAGAGGCCATGCGTTTGATTCTATCCGTTGAACCAAGGTCAACAACAAACAATGGTGTGGCAAGGCTGTTATCAGATGCCATATTGAAAGCCCCGTCGTTCTCGCTAAGAGGCGGTACGCGGGAAATTTTACGCGGTATTTTGGCTAGAGGCTTGGGTTTACGATGAACGAGTTAAGCCATTTAATTGAAGAATCTGCAGCTAAGTTGTTTGAAGGCTTCGCCTTATCTAATGGTGCTGAGGAAATGGAAGCGGGCGTTTTCCCCGAAGCGCTTTGGCAAGCCTTTATAAACGATGGCTGGCTACAAACGATGCTGGCAGAAGAAAAGGGCGGTGCGGGCTTAGGTCTTGCCGGTGGTTGTGTGTTGATGCGATTGGCGGGGTATTACGCTGTGCCGCTTCCGGTTGTTGAATCGTTGATGGCGGTGTATTTGTTGGCCGAGTCTGGGCAGGCTGTGGCGGATGAATTGTATATTCCCGTGATAGTGAAAGCCGGACTAACTGACGCTGAACAATTTGAATTGGCCGGTGTGCCTTGGGCACGTTACGCGGCTGGGATGGTGTTGGTACTGCCAACGGATAACGGTTGTTCTATTTGTATTGTGAAACAGCAAGATATGCAGCTGACCAATGGTGCGAACATGGCGGGCGAACCGCGCGATGACGTTCGCATTAAAATCCAGCTGTTAAGGGATGCTAAACCTGTAGATGGCGTTTCAGTTGAGCGCATAAAAAGTTGGCTGGCCTTGGGACGTGCGGCGCAATTATCCGGTGCGTTACAACGTACATTGGAAATGACGGTGAACTACGCCACTGAACGTAAACAATTTGGTCGTGAAATAGCTAAATTTCAGGCCGTGCAACAGCAGGTTGCGGTACAGGCCGAACATACCAGTGCGGCACGTTGCGCGGTGGATGCTTCGATGGCTCATTTAGGGTCGGAACAAGAATGGGAATGTATTGCAGCGGCTAAAATTACCGCCGGTGAAGCAGCGGGCATATCGGCGAAAACGGCGCATGCGGTACACGCAGCGATTGGCTTTACACAGGAGTATTCACTGCAATTGAGCACGCGGAGACTGTGGTCTTGGCGTGATGAATACGGCAACGAGGCCGAATGGTCGATCCAACTAGGCGAGTATTTTATGCAATTAGCGGGTGACGATATATGGCATCAACTGACCAAACAAACAGCCTAAAGGCAGAAGGAAATATGACAGACGCAGTGATTAAAGAGTTTAAAGACGGCATAGAAATTTGGCGTATGAACCACGTGGAAACGCGTAATGCGATTACCAATAGGCAGATGATTGATACCTTGGTGTTGTACGCGGAACAAGCGCAACAAAACACGCAAGTTAGGGTCATTATTTTAACCGGCAACGGCTCAGCATTTTCATCTGGCGGTAACATTAAAGAGATTCGTGCGCAGATGACTGAATCGGATAAAACGCCGCACGAACTGGCCACTTGGTATCGTGAGGGCATTCAACGTATTCCGTTAGCCTTTGAGAAGTTAGATGTACCGATTATTGCCGCTGTTAACGGCCCGGCGATTGGTGCAGGCTGCGATTTAACTTGCATGTGTGACATGCGTATTGCCGCGCAAAGCGCTCGATTTGCCGAAAGTTTTGTAAAGTTAGGTATTATCCCCGGTGACGGGGGTGCTTGGTTATTACCGCGAGCGGTTGGTCTAGCTAAAGCTGCAGAAATGGCCTTCACCGGCGACCCCATCAGCGCCCAAGAAGCACTAGCTTGTGGGTTAGTTTCTAAAGTGGTTGCGGACGATCAATTGATGGATGAAGCACGGGCGCTGGCGAAACGGGTAGCGGTTAACCCGCCTATTTCTGTGCGTATGGCAAAACAATTGATGCGCGAAGGGCAAAAAACAGGGCTGGATACACATTTGCAAATGGCAGCGGTGATGCAGGCGGTATCGCATCGCACGAAAGATCATAAAGAAGCCATGGATGCTATTTTTGAAAAAAGGGACGCAGATTTTAAAGGCTGCTAAACACCGTCGTGACCGTTATGTAAGTTGGGCAGAAAATTGAGATTGTTATAGGCCGATTAGCAAGGGGCTTAGTCTGGTTTAGCTGAAGAGTTGAAAGCCTGCTGTTCTATTGCTTGCATGATGCTGTTGATAAGCTTCGATGATGAGTGGAAAAGCGGGTTGTCTTGGTCGGTTGAATGTTCAAACTGGCAAAAAGGGCTTTTCTGCCACACCTTGTCACGGTGAGCAGTAAATAAATCAGCGAGTTCTGCTGTAATTTCAGGGTGAAACTGGATGGCAATCACGTGGTTTTTATAGGTAAACCCTTGGTTTGGGCAAGCCTGACTGGCGCCAATTTTCTTTGCGCCCATTGGTATGTCAAACATGTCCCCGTGTGAATGGAAGAACGTTAAATCTTGGTTAAATACATCGGCTAGCAGGGTGTTTTCAATGTCGGGTGAAGGCGATACCGAGTGCCAGCCAAATTCGGGGTATTCCATGGTGGTAACGCGGGCGCCCAAGGCATCGGCTATTAGTTGCGCGCCCAAGCAGATACCGAAAACAGTTTTGCCAGCCTCGATGACGCTTTTTATAAATGCTTTCTCGGCTGTTAACCAAGGCAATGTTTTTTCGTCATTTGTGCTCATGGGGCCGCCCATGATAATGAGCCAATCGATGTCTGAAATGGCAGGAAAAGAATGTTCTTCGTACAACTGGGTATGGCTAACATCATGAGGGCTGGCATCAAGAAATGCAGTAATACCGTGTTTAATGGGTAGATAGACGTGATGTAGAACGTGTATTTTCATTGAATTGAGTCGCCGTTAAAACAACATTATGCGCTATAAAAAATGACTTTAGTTATTGATATATAGAATTTATCCTAGCACAATTAAGGGCTTTAAATTCCCTAGAAATAGACATTGAAATGACAAAGAAATTTGATGATATTGTGCAAGCAGGACGTGTTCATCGTACGGTTTATACAGACGAGGATATCTTTTCTCGTGAACAGCAAACCGTGTTTAGTGAAACGTGGGTATACCTTGCACATGCCAGCGAGATACCTGAGCCTAATAGTTATGTGGCGCGCAAAATGGGCCTGCGTTCGGTTATTGTTACGCGCGATAAAACGCGTGAAGTTCATGTGTTGCTTAATCGTTGCACGCATAGAGGGGCAACGGTTTGTAGAGAGAAGAAAGGCGATAAAACTCCGTTTTTTACCTGCCCTTATCATGGTTGGACGTTCCGAAATACGGGTGAATGTGCAGCGGTTCCTCATGAGGATGCCTACGGCGACGGCTTCAATAAACAAAGCTTTAATTTAAAGAAAGTCCCTTACGTGGCCGAATACCGCGGGTTTATTTTTGCGACGTTGAATGCTGACAAAGGTAAAAAAGGCATCAAGCATCACCTTAAATCGGCTGCAGAGCGCATTGACGAGTGGATAGAGCATAACGGTGGCGACCACAAGGCTATCCGCATCAGTGGTGCGCAACAATATAGCGTGCATGCTAATTGGAAGTGTTTGTATGACAATGCTGGCGATGGCTATCATCCCGAGTTTTCTCACCAGTCGTTGTTGCAAATGACCCAGCAGCGCTATGGCGCGGGCATGGACTTAGATTATTTTTCTGGTGGAATTGATGCCACGCCAATGTATTCGCAAGATTTGGGTAATGGCCATACTTTTTTAGATCAACGCCCGTGTATGTATGAAGCGTCAGCGTTTGATCGCCAGCGGCCACAACCGGGGCGAGAGGCGATTGTTGAGCAGTTAAGCCAAGAGGTGGGTGAGCAACAAGCCAAAGAGTATTTTGAAATGTCGACAGGCGCGGGAATGAATTTAAATATTTTCCCCAATTTACTGTTTATTGGTAACCAATTGCAGGTGATTACGCCGTTGGCCGTTGGCTTGTCGGATATGACGTGGTATTCAACAACCATTGATAATGTGCCAGCCACGGTGAATACGCTGCGTATGCGTACGCAAGAAGATTTCACAGCGTTTGGTGAGCCAGACGACACGGCCAATTTTGAGGCCTGTTTCAAAGGTATGCAAGAACGGGAGATAGATTGGATTGATATATCTCGGCATTTGCATACTCAGGTCGACCGTACGGATGAAAATGGCATCGTCACATCGGTTATCTCGTCAGATATCCATATGCGTGCTTATTATGCCGAGTGGAAAAAGCTGATGGAATCATCCGATGAATCAACCTTAGGATAAAGTGATATGACGGACAAAAGCAATTCTCAAACGTCTTACTATTTAAATGATGCGTTTTATGATCGGCTGATGCGGCTGGTTGATGATTGGCGGCTAGATGATGGCGTTTCTCCTGCCTTGTCTATCGATGGCACGGACAAACAAGCTTGCGAGAGTTTGATTGTTGCTGAAGCGCGTTTGGCGGATGATTTACGCTTAGAAGCTTGGTTAGATTGTTACAGCGATGAGAGTGTTTATTGGATACCATCTAGCTACCCTGCGGCTGATCCACGGCAAGAAATCACCTTGGAATTTCACGATAAGCGACGTTTGCAAGACCGTGTGGCGCGTATTCGTACCGGCGTTGCCTATTCGATGGTGCCGGTTATTCGGACACGGCATATATTGGGTCATGTTGAATATTGGCAAGGTGATACGAATGAAATACGTGCGCGTGCCAGCTTTATTATTGACGCCTTGTTTAACGATAAACATAGAATTTTGTCAGGGTGGATGGGGTATTCGTTGGTCAAAGAAAAGAACGACTGGAAAATTGCGGTTAAGCAAATCAATTTAATCGATGCGGATTGTTTACAAGAAAATAATACTTTTTTCTTGTAAATACATTGGCATAAAAACACAATTTGGAGAGCGGGAATGAGCAAGAAAAATAACAATGTAATATCGTCGATAGGCTTAGATAACTTTATCAGCAAACACGGTTTGTGGAACAGCGAACAAATTAAGGCGGCTAAAGAGCTTGTTCAGCGGGTAGAAGAAGAGGGCATTAAATATGTTCGCGTGACGTATTGCGATCAACACGGTTTAACGCGGGGCAAGATGTTGCCGGTTAAACAATTTATAGCGGTGTTAAAAAATGGTTTGGCCAGTACCCATGCCATTTTTGCGATGGATTCAGCCAATAACATTTTCTTGCCTGTGTTCAGTGAAGACGGCGGCTTTGGTAACGCAGAAATGGGCGGTGCCGGCGATATGGTGCTGGTGCCAGATCCAACAACGTTCCGCCTGCTTCCTTGGGGCGATAGCACCGCTTGGGTGTTGTCTGATTTGTATTTAAAATCGGGCGCTGTTATGCCGTTTTCACCGCGGGCTATTTTGGCAAATCAATTACAAGACCTTCATGCAAAAGGGTATGAATTATTGATTGGGCTGGAAGTTGAATTTCATGTATTCAAAATTGATGACCCACATCTCACCATGCAGGCGTCAACACAACCAGCTGAACCACCCAGCGTATCGCCACTGGCTCACGCGTATCAATATCAGGGCGAACAAAACCTAGACGAGGTTGCGCCACTGATGGAATTATTTCACCAGCATTTAGCAGCGCTAGAATTACCCATTCGTTCACTAGAAGATGAGTGGGGCCCTGGGCAGTGTGAAATTACAATGGAGCCATTACCCGCCATGCAAGCGGCAGATGCCATGGTGCTCATGCGTACAACGCTAAAACAATTGGCTAGGCGTCACGGTTATTTGGTTAGCTTTATGTGCAAGCCTGCGTTACCCAATGTATATTCGTCGGGCTGGCATTTGCACCAATCGTTGGTGGACCTTAAAAGTGGTGATAACGCATTTGCAACTACGGATGAGGCGCAGTTTTTATCGCCCATTGGGCAACAGTATGTTGCCGGTTTAATTGAACACGCCCGTGCCTGTACGGCTTTTTCTAACCCAACCATCAATGGTTATAAACGCATGAATGCAAACGCACTGGCGCCGAACCGAGCAGTGTGGTCTGTCGATAATAAAGCTGCCTGTTTAAGGTTGGCTAATGCGGGCGACCCTTCCGCGCACATAGAAAATCGTTCAGGCGAACCTGCCGCGAACCCCTATTTGTTTTTCGCTTCGCAATTGGCAGCTGGGATGGACGGTATCGAAACCAAAAAAGACCCTGGGCCACCACTAAACGACCCCTATGCTCAAACCGATAAAACGCCTTTGCCAGCCAGTTTAATGGAAGCGGTAACGGCATTGGATGAGTCTGAATTACTAAGAAAAGTTATCGGTAATACGTTTGTGGATTATTACCTAATGCTCAAACGCCATGAGATTCATCGCTTTTTATCGACGGTGACAGATTGGGAACACCGAGAGTACTTTGAGCGTTATTAAATTCAACACCCGATACAGGAAATAATTAAATGATGAAAGGTAAAGTGGCACTGGTAACAGGTGCGGGCCGTGGCATTGGTAGAGCGATTGCGATAGAAATGGCAAAGCAGGGTGCGAAGATTGTGGTGAATGATTTAGGCGCAAGTTTAGGTGGCGATGGCATTGATATGAGCCATGCTGAAGAAGTGGTTGAAACGATTCGTGCAGCGGGCGGCGAAGCGGTTATTAACGGCGACAGTGTTGCTGAATTATCGGGTGCAGAATCGATGGTGCAAGCGGCCATTGATCACTTTGGCCGCATTGACACGGTGGTGAACAACGCCGGTATTTTACGCGATAAGATTTTCCACAAAATGACACCGGACGATTGGCACGCTGTTATTAACGTGCATTTAAATGGCAGTTTTAATACCGCCCATGTGGCCGCGCAACATTTCCGTAAACAGGAAAGTGGTAGTTTTGTGTTTATGACATCCACATCGGGCTTGATTGGGAATGTGGGTCAGGCCAACTATTCAGCTGCAAAACTAGGTATCGCCGCGTTGTCTAAAAGTATTGCGTTGGATATGCAGCGTTATAACGTTCGTTCAAATTGTATTGCACCGTTTGCCTGGAGCAGAATGACCAGCGCAATCCCTGTGGACACGCCAGCACAACAAGCACGTGTTGAGAAGTTAAAGCAAATGACACCAGACAAAGTAGGCGTTATGGCGACCTATTTAGCGACCGATGCGGCGAAAGACGTGACAGGGCAAATTTTTGCGGTGCGTAATAACGAAATATTTTTGATGGGGCAATCCAGACCACAACGTTCTGCGCATCGCTCACAAGGGTGGACGCCTGAAACCATTGCAGAGCATGCGATTCCTGCGCTTAAAAACAGCTTTTACCCGTTAGACGTATCTGCCGATGTGTTTAGCTGGGACCCCGTCTAACGTGTATTGGACGGGTGTGATGGTGGTGATTATGCTCGTTCAATAACGACCGCCAGCCCTTGGCCAACACCAATGCACATGGTAATAAGTGCATAGCGGCCGCCTGTTCTTTGCAATTGGCGCGCAGCCGTTAGCGCAATGCGCGCACCGGAAGCGCCAAGCGGGTGGCCAACGGCTATAGCGCCACCGTTAGGGTTAACACGCGGGTCATCGTCGGCTAGCCCCAGCTGTTTTAAGTCGCCAAGTACTTGTGCTGCAAAGGCTTCGTTAATTTCAATAACATCCATTTGCTCTAGGGTTAAGCCTAAGCGTTTAAGAACTTTCTGGCTGGCTGGTACAGGGCCTAAGCCCATGAGTGACGGTTCGACACCCGCCGATGCACCGCCGAGTACACGCGCGATAGGTTTGATTTGATGTTGCTGCCCAAATGCGTTGTTTGCCATTAACACAGCGACTGCGCCGTCGTTAAGGCCGGATGCATTAGCCGCCGTTACAACGCCGCCGTCGAGCAATGAATTCATGGAGGCCATTTTGTCGGCAGCAGCATTTGGCCTAGGGTGTTCATCGGTATCAACGATGATATCTACCTTGCCCCTTTTTTGCGGAATGTTAATCGCAACGATGTCGTCTTTAAAATAGCCTTTAGCCGTTGCATCAGCCCATTTTTGTTGTGAACGATAAGCAAAATCATCGCAGGCTTCACGACTGATATTTTCGGCCTGAGCAACGTTCTCGGCAGTTTCTGGCATGCTCTCATGGCCGTATAGTTTGCCAAATGTTGGATTTGGAAAACGCACGCCAATGGCGCTGTCGTAGATGCTGATGTCTTTACTGTAGGCCGTATTGCTCTTATTAAACGTCAGCGGCGCGCGTGTCATACTTTCTACGCCACCTGCAATATACACCTCGCCTTCGCCACAGCTAATGGCGCGTGCGGAATCTAAAATCGCCGCCAAACTACTGGCGCATAAGCGGTTAACGGTTTGCGCTCCCACTTCAACGGGCAAACCAGCCAATAGACTGGCATAACGCGCGATGTTTCGGCTGTCCTCACCGGACTGGCAAACACAACCCAAGATAACGTCATCAATTAACGCGGGGTTAAAGTCGTTACGTTCCACCAGTGCCTTAATCACACTGGCGGCTAAATCGTCCGGCCTAACAGGGGCCAGAGCGCCGCAGTATTTACCAAAGGCGGTTCTTACGCCGTCATAGATGTAGGCATCTAACATGTCGTTGTACTCATCGTTGTATAGGGTTTATAGCTTAAACATTATTCATTAATGCAGGGCACTTTACAAACAACGGCGGCTTGCTAGCGTCACTAAATTCGTGCGCAGTTATGTTTTTTATACTGAATAGTGATTAACGTTTTTTTGGTGAATCGGCGGGTCTCAACCCCGCATAAAAACTGCCTGCAAAAATCATTACCATGCCGACGATTTGATACTGATAGGGCATAACGCCTAAGAACACCGCGTTAATGATAATAAT
>DUCA01000073.1:896-5564 GCA_012960055.1 Cycloclasticus sp. | reverse complement strand
TAAAAATTCAAGCAATGCCTTTTGAGCATGTAAGCGATTCTCCGCTTCATCCCAAATAACGCTTTGTTCGCCATCCAGCACCTTGGCGCTTACTTCCTCGCCGCGATGCGCGGGTAAACAATGCATAAACATAGCGTCCGGCTTTGCCCGTGCCATGAGTGCTGAGTTGACTTGGAAATCAGCAAAATCTTTTTCGCGAATTCTCTGCTCTTCTTCTTGGCCCATGCTAGCCCACACGTCGGTTACCACCAAGTCCGCATCGAGAACAGCCTGTTTGGGGTCATGAAATAACGTAACGTGGCTGGCCGTTTCCTCGAGCAAGGCTTGTTCAGGCTCATAGCCGGCGGGGCAGGCAATAGCAAGTTTGAAGTCTAATAACTTAGCTGCGTTCATGTACGATTGGCACATGTTGTTGCCGTCGCCAACCCAACAAACGCGCTGGCCTTTAATGTCTCCGCGTTGTTCAAACCAAGTTTGCAAATCGGCCAGTAACTGACAGGGGTGGAACCGGTCGGTTAGCCCATTAATAACGGGCACATTAGAATGCTTTGCAAAGGTCGTGATGGTTTCATGATCGTTGGTGCGCAACATGATGCCGTCGACCATGCGAGAAATAACGCGAGCAGAATCTTCGATGGGTTCGCCGCGGCCTAGCTGCGTATCGCGTGGGGATAGGAATAAGGCGGCACCGCCAAATTGCGCCATACCCGCTTCAAATGAGATACGAGTGCGGGTGGATGACTTTTCAAAAATCATCGCCAGCACTTTGTTTTTTAACGGTTCGTGAATCTCGCCATCGGCACGCATTTTTTTTAATTCAATGGCGCGTTGAATAATGGTGCGCAATTCGTCGGCACTTAGGTCGTTAAGGGTAATAAAATGACGTGTTTTCATGTGGCTACTGTACAGAAAGAATGGGCTAGTGGGCAATAATTAAGTTACTAACAAGCTGGGTTATTTTGTCAGCTTCATCATCGCTAATAGTCAGCGGCGGTAGAAGCCGCACGGTGTTTCCGCCAGCAACATTAATTAATAGATGTTGCGCTAAGGCTTTGCTGACAAGTGCCGTGCAAGGCGTTGTTAATTCGATGCCAATCATCAGCCCTTTTTGCCTGATTTCAACCACCTGTTGGCAACCGCTTAAAGCTTGCTGAAATGACGCGCGCATGCGTTCGCCAAGTTCAATGGCTCTGTCGGTTAAATGCTCACGCTGAAGAATGTCTATGACCGTTAGCGCTGCCGCACAAGCCAATGGATTACCACCAAAAGTGGAGCCATGTGAGCCGGCTGTTAACAAGCCAGTTGCTTTGCCGGCTGTTAAGCAGGCGCCAATGGGCACGCCATTACCGAGCGCTTTGGCGAGCGTAACAACGTCAGCCGTAATGTTATTTTGCTGGCTGGCTAAAAAGCTGCCGGTACGGCCAATGCCAGTTTGAATTTCATCCAAAATCAGCAGCCAATCGTTTTGATCGCAGATATCGCGCAACGTGTTTAAGTAGTCAGCATCGGGAATATGGATGCCGCTTTCACCTTGAATCGGTTCAACCATCACCGCAACAATACTGTTTTCTTGCTCAGCCAGTGTTTCCAGCGCATGGATGTCGTTATAAGGGATATGGCAAAAGCCTTCCGGCAAAGGCGCAAAGCCTTCTTTCACTTTAGGGTTGCCTGTGGCGGTTAGCGTCGCTAATGTTCGCCCATGAAAACTGTTGTTCATCGTCACAATGACCGGATTTTCAATGTTTTTACTGTACGCAAAGCGGCGGGCTATTTTAATTGCGGCCTCATTTGCTTCGGCGCCAGAATTACCAAAGAACACATCATTCATGCCGGTTAATTCGCACAATTTATTGGCAAGCTGTTCTTGCTTGTCGATGACGTACAAATTTGAAGTGTGTAATAAGGTGTTGGCTTGCTTGCTGATAGCGTCGGCAATGTCGGGGTGAGCGTGGCCTAACCCGCAAACGGCAATGCCTGATAATGCGTCGAGGTATTTCTCGCCGTTATCGTCCCATAGCCAAGCGCCTGCGCCTTTAATGAAACGAACGGGTAAGGATGCGTAAGTTGGCATGATGTGTTGTTGCATAATAATCTCTGCTGCTTGCCTTAGTTGGGCGAATGTTGCTATGAAAACGGATAAACGTATTCGCCTCATTGTAGGTTAACGGTATAAAAACAAAGACAGCCTAATAAGGCTGCCTGTTGTGTTGAGGTATCATTATAATTCTCTCTATCAAAATCAGCAACTAATCCACTATGGGCGCCATTGAGTTAAGTATTTTTTCCAGTCGAATTGAGTCGCTGTGCGATGAAATGGGTGCGGTATTGCAGCGTGCGGCCTTCTCGCCAAATATCAAAGACCGATTAGATTTTTCATGCGCGGTGTTTGATACGCAAGGGCAACTCTGCGCTCAAGCGGCGCATATTCCTGTGCATTTGGGCAGTATGGCGTATGCCATGCAAGATATTGTGGGCCTGTTTGATTGGCAGTCCGGTGACATGGTGGCGTTTAATGATCCTTATTTGGGTGGGACGCATTTGCCGGATGTAACGTTGGTTT
This sequence comes from Cycloclasticus sp., assembly GCA_012960055.1. Classification (GTDB taxonomy): domain Bacteria; phylum Pseudomonadota; class Gammaproteobacteria; order Methylococcales; family Cycloclasticaceae; genus Cycloclasticus. The sequence goes on along the minus strand of DUCA01000073.1, from coordinate 3,004 downwards.
GCCCAGTACACGTCAACGAAGAGTTAATAGGTTTTGTGGCCAACCGTGCGCACCATGCGGATATAGGTTCTGATACGCCAGGTTCCATGCCGTTAGCCACTCACCTTGAGCAAGAAGGCATTATTATTTCGCCGATCAAAATTATGCGTGACGGCAAAACATCATGTGAGTTCGATGAAATTATGTACGCCTTGCAAAACACCATTGAATCGACCGGAGATTTCAATGCGCAAATGAGCGCGAACCAACGCGGTTCGAAACGTTTATCCTCCATCGTTAAGGAAATGGGTGTGCAGCAATATAAGGCTGCGCTGGTGCATTTAAATGCCTACGGCGATCGCTTAATGGAGCAATTATTAACGACTATTCCCGATGGCTATTATGATTTTTCTGATCTGATGGATGGAGATGGCTTAGGCGCTGAGAATGTACAAATAAAACTGAACTTAGCGTTGCAAGACGGGATGGTTGTGGCCGATTTCAAGGGTACGGCAAATCAGGTAGAAGGCAATATTAACTGCCCGTTATCGGTTGTTGCCGCGGCTGTTTATTACGTATTTAGGTGCTTGCTGCCGGTTAATACGCCCGCGTGTTTTGGCGTTTACCGCCGTATTGAAATTAAAGCCCCCAGGGGTTCCTTAGTGAACGCGATTAAACCCGCGGCGGTGGCGGCGGGCAATGTAGAGACCAGCACGCGGCTGGTTGACGTGGTAATGGGTGCGTTGGCGAAGGCGGTGCCGCAGCGAATGACGGCGGCAAGCCACGGCAGTATGAATAATGTAGCAATGGGCGCGAGAGCAAGTAGTGGCTCTTGGAATTATTACGAAACCATCGGTGGCGGCATGGGGGCGGGTGCTGAGAATGCAGGGCTATCCGCGGTGCAAACGCATATGACAAATACCCTGAATACGCCGATAGAATCATTGGAAATGCATTACCCGCTTAGGGTCAGTCGTTATCAAATTAGGCGAGGTTCTGGTGGGCTGGGTAAGCAACAAGGTGGAGAGGGTCTGCTTAGAGAAATGGTGTTCTTACAGGCAGCACAAGTCACCTTGTTGAGCGAGCGCAGGGAGCATCAGCCCTGGGGTCTGAACGGCGGCGCTGATGCGGCTTCGGGCGAGAACTTACTCAATGGAAAGCGAGTTGCGGCAAAGGTCAGCCTGCAGGTGAATGCCGGTGATCGACTAACAATAAAAACCCCCGGTGGTGGCGGTTACGGCGTTTGAATTTGTTAAACGGAGTATAATCTAGCCAAACGTAAACAGATAAGGTAGTAGCGATGAGTGTGAATGAGCGAATTGAAGAACAATTAAATGGCCATCAAGTATTGTTGTACATGAAAGGTACGCCGTACTTTCCTCAATGTGGTTTTTCCAGCAAGGTGGTGCAAATTTTACAAGCGTGCGAAACTGAGTTTGCGTACGTGAATATTCTTGACGACTCTGAAATCAGAGAGGGCCTGAAAGTCTATTCAAACTGGCCGACGTTTCCTCAGTTGTATGTCAACGCAGAGCTAGTGGGTGGTGCTGATATTCTGATTGAAATGTTTGATAACGGCGAGTTAAAAACCCTGATTGATGGTGTTAAACCTGCCGAGTAAACGCGTCCCACCGGTTAACGATTTTACAAAATAAGCGTGCAGTTTGTTCAGCGTCATAAAGTGCTGAGTGAGCTTGCTCGCTATCCCATTCTATATCGGCGGCTGTGGCGGCTTTAGCCAGCACCGTTTGCCCATAGGCCAAGCCACCTAAGGTGGCCGTGTCGAATGTGCTGAACGGGTGAAAGGGATTACGCTTGAGTTTTGTGCGTTCCACAGCAGCGTTCATAAAACCAATATCAAAAGCTGGGTTGTGGCCAACCAAAATGGCGCGCGTACAATGTTGTTCTTTTACCGCTTTTCTAACCGGTGCAAACAATTTTTGTAAGGCTTCTTTTTCGTCAACGGCTAAGCGAAAGGGGTGGTATGGATCAATGCCGTTAAATTTCAATGCGGCCGGCTCAAGGTTGGCACCTTCAAACGGGTTCACATGTTCGCGATGCGAGGACTGGATGAAGAGTTGCCCATGCTCGTCCATTGCGGGGATAACAACGGCCATTTCTAACAACGC
>DUCA01000073.1:0-876 GCA_012960055.1 Cycloclasticus sp. | reverse complement strand
GTTGAGGCGTTAAAACCAGCGGTTTCTATATCAACCACCACGGGCAGATAACTACGAAAGCGTTGGGACATGACATTGGGCTGGTTTTCTGGCATAGGCGGCTGGCTAACAATTAAAAAATATTCAGCTATAATAAATCAACGGCTAGCTCGTGGCTCAATAAAGTTGCATAAAATTTAGGAGATATTTTTGATGGGATTGACGGTTTGTATAAAAAAGGGACTTATGTGTGTGGCAATTGCTATGACGGTAGTGCTGTCTGGTTGTGCATCGCTGACATCACAAGAAGAAAATGATCCTTTAGAGGTTGTCAATAGAGGGATATTTAAGTTTAACGAAAAAGCCGACAAATACGTTCTAGAGCCAATAGCTAAGGGCTACCAAAGGGTTACGCCTGACGTGGTTGATAAAAGCCTGACGAATTTCTTCAGTAACTTAGATGACGTGGTTGTGTTTGTTAATGACGTGTTGCAGCTTAAATTTAACCAAGCATTATCCGATGGCGCTCGTGTGGCGGTGAATACGACAGTCGGTTTGTTGGGCTTTGTGGATGTAGCAACGGATTTGGGTATGCGTAAGCACAATGAAGATTTTGGCCAAACCTTGGGTGTCTATGGCGTGGGAACCGGTCCATATATTGTATTGCCCATTTTAGGTTCAAGTACCTTGCGTGACACCATCGGGCTGTATGGTGATAGCTTTGTTGACCCCATTCAGCAGCTGGATGACTCTGATGCGATGTGGGCCACGGTTGTGCTTAAAGGAATTGATACCCGGGCTGGGCTGGTAACGACTAAGAAGATTGTTGATCAAGCCTCGTTGGATGCTTACGATTTTCACCGTAGTGCGTATTTTCAGCGTCGTGAATACTTAATA
>DUCA01000072.1 GCA_012960055.1 Cycloclasticus sp. | reverse complement strand
CCGCCAGAACGTTATCAACTTCCTCGCCTAAACGAGCAAAATCCGCAGCTAAAATAGACGGTGCAATTAACGGTGTTTTCATCTGATTCACAACTGTTTTTTATAAAAAACGAAGCTTACCCGAAAGTACAATTTATTTCAGCCGAATCGCCTTTTTAACCCTTATATAGCCCACTATCTCAGACGTTTGATGGATAAAAACTTATTCTCAGCGGTTATTTCCATTTCAAACACCCCATAAATCCCATCGTGGGTTAGAAATTGCCGCACTTTATCTGCTGCGAATTCAACTCGCCTACCATCGGAGGACAACGTGGAAATTGCTTTCGCGTGCCCCTTATACACAGACAAAAACGTGTCTGCTGAAATAGCTAATTCAAAAATTAATCGCTGGACTGCCATGTGATGATTTTACGCTAACGCCGAGTTGCCACTAGATTTTTTACGCGCCGTGATGCACCATAAACACATCAAGCAACCCACCCTGTACGGCAATACATGTTTAAACGTTTTTTCGCCCATTTAATCTTCGCTTTTTGCATCGGCATAAGCCAGATAGCATGGGCGTCTGATATGGCACGTGAAAAACGCATCGCCGATAATATTAAAGACAGCCTTATTATTGGCGAAGTGGTGATGCTTAAAGCCAATGGCGATGAATTTATGGCTTTAATCAACAATCAAGAACCCAAAAAAATACGTGGTAGCGTGATTATTTTGCACGGTATGGGGTCCAACCCCAACTCACCGCAAATCACCCACCCCTTACGTCGCCAATTGGCAGAATTGGACTGGATAACCGCATCGATTCAATTACCGATAACGGCCCAAGACGCATCGATTAGCGAGGATTTGGCGTTAATCAAAGAAAGCGGCGCGCGTATTCAAGTAACTCTCGACTACATGCACGAAAACTATAAAAACACCCCTTGCGTTTTAATCGCGCACAGCTTGGGGGCGATTATGGCTGCAAATTTTCTCGCAAACCAAGAAAAAGCCACTTGTGATGCTGTGGTGCTGATCGGCTTGCCAACATTGCCGTCTGAGCTGCCAGAGGCCTACTCGATAGAACTGATTAAAAAAATCGACATAGCCATGCTTGATATATACGGCAGCCAAGATTTAAATAGTGTGAAAAAACTCGCACCAACAAGAAAATTAACGTTGAAGAAAAACAACCCTTTGAATCGTCAAATTGAAATATCAGGCGCCGATCACGCGTTTACCGGCCTAGATGAAACGCTCGTTCGTTCAATACACAGCTGGCTTAGCTACGTGTTTAAACAAAACAACCATTAGCCAACCCCCTTACACGAAACCATAAAAAAGGAACCACATGATCCCTCTCGCTATTACTTTGCACGTTCTGTCCGCTGTTATTTGGGTTGGCGGCATGTTTTTCGCCTACCTAATATTACGCCCTATTGCTGCTGTACAATTCGAGCCACCCCAGCGCCTTACCTTATGGTCAAACGTTTTTTCTAAGTTCTTCCCCTGGGTCTGGGCCGCTGTTGTGTTACTGCTGGGAACCGGCTTTTGGCTTGTTTTTAACAAATTTGGCGGCATGCAGAATGTCGGCGCGCATATCCACGTGATGATGAGCATGGGTATTATTATGTCGCTTATTTTCATGCATTTATTTTTCGCCCCCAGCCGTCGCTTGACTCAAGCGGTTATTGAGCACAATTGGGAAGTCGCCGGAAAAAATTTGGCGCAAATCAGAATGCTAATCGGCATTAATCTGATACTTGGCTTAACTATCGTGGTTGTCGCAACCGCTGGTCGTTACCTATTCGTCTAATCAAACGTCATTCACTTTATCCATTATGAGTACCGAACAACCATCCTCTGCTATTAATAAAAGCTTACTAACAAACCTCATCGCTATCGGCATCATTGTTGCGAGTTTTTTTGTTCCGCAATACGCCGACAACGTCAAAGCCATTGGTGTTTTTGCCTTGTCTGGCGCGATTACAAATTGGATAGCTATCCACATGCTCTTCGAGCGCGTGCCATTCCTATATGGGTCTGGCGTTATACCTGCGCATTTTGAGGAATTCAAACGTGGCATCCAAGACCTCATCATGCGACAGTTTTTCACCCAAGAAAACATCGAACGATTCTTGCAACGTGAAGAAGATTCCGTACAGAAATTGTTTAATGTTGAACCGCTTTTAGACCGCCTCGATTACGACAAATTATTTCAAAGTTTAGTCGAAGCCATTTCCGAATCGTCATTCGGCAGCATGCTGGCAATGGTCGGTGGCGTTGAAGCACTGGCACCCTTGAAAGAACCTTTCTGCAAGAAAATTCGCCATACGTTGGTTGAAATGACCGAAAGCGAGGCCTTTATTGACGCGATTCACGAAGGCATTGACGCACAGCAAATCAGCGGCGACTTAATTAATGACATCGAAGAAATCGTTGAAAAGCGACTTGATGAGCTAACACCCGACATGGTGAAAAACATCATCCAACGCATGATTAAAGAGCACTTGGGCTGGTTAGTGGTCTGGGGCGGCGTGTTCGGCGGCCTAATTGGTTTAGGCTTCAGCCTTATTTAGGCATGGTCTCTCAAGACTCTTTTAGTATTTCCACAAGCGGTCGTGGCATCGTAGAAATTACCAAGCAAATCGCTCAACGGGTCGAATCCAGCAACATCAACACCGGCATTTGCCAAGTGTTTACACATCACACCAGCGCCTCGTTGATTATTTGTGAGAACGCCGACCCCGATGTACTACGTGATCTTGAGGTTTATATGGAGGGCCTTGTGGTTGATGGCGACCCTCGCTTTATACACACGCTTGAGGGCATTGACGATATGCCCGCACACATTCGAACCATACTCACCAACCCTAACTTGTCCATTCCTATTACAAACGGGCGACTTGCCTTAGGCACTTGGCAAGGTGTGTTTCTTTGGGAACACCGTTTACCACCTCAGCGTCGACACATAACCGTTACGGCACTTGGCTAAGCCCAACAAATGAATTCTATTTGGCCCGCAAAACAGTGTGAACTATCGACGATTGAGATTGATAAGCTCCATCAACATTTAATTCATCATTTTGAACGTCGCCTGCAAGAACTGCGTATAGATAACTCTCTATTACCGTATTTAAAATCGTTCTATATCCCCTTCGCCGCCTGGATCAACGAGCAAAGGTCTCACTCACCGCAGACACTTGTTGTCGGCATCAACGGCGCTCAAGGCAGTGGCAAGTCCACCTTATCGCAACTCGTGGCTGATATTTTAGAGCAGGGGTTCGGGCTAACGACCGCCATTTTGTCGATTGACGATATTTACAAAACGCGTCAACAACGTCAACAAATGTCCGCTGAACTGCACCCACTATTTAAGACACGCGGCGTACCAGGCACGCACGATACGTCCTTGGGCATGGAACTTATCAAACAAACAATCGCGCTAAAAAAAGGTGAACAACTTCTTTATCCAGTTTTCGACAAAGGCAATGACGAGCCCTCACCTAAAAGCAACTGGAAAACGTGTACGGGCCCTATCGATATTTTAATTTTCGAAGGCTGGTGTGTGGGCGCACAAGCGCAAACTGAAAGCGCCTTAATTCAAGACGTTAACTCCTTAGAACAAGAAGAAGATTCGCAAGGTATTTGGCGACACATCGTTAACGAACACCTTAAAACCGATTACCGCGCCTTGTTTGACTCGCTCGACTGCATGGTATTTTTGCAAACACCCCATTTCGATTGCGTATTGAAATGGCGTGGCTTACAAGAACGAAAGCTAGCCAACAAACAACAGCACGAGCAACACCTGATGACCACAGAAAAAACGCTTAAACGCTTTATTGCGCATTACGAAAGATTAACCAGATTCCAGCTAGAAGACCTGCCTACTCGGGCTGACATCACCATCAAATTAGGTGAAGACCACCAAATGAAACAGGTATTAATCCGGCGCCCGTAATACTAACGCCACTCGCCTATTTTTACTACGTCCTTGCTCGCTATCATTGCTCGTCAGCGGCCTAGTGTCGGCATATCCAATTGCACTTAGGCGTTGCGGAGCGATACCCCGCCTAATCAAATAGCGCGTCACACTGGTTGCTCTGGCGGAAGACAGCTCCCAATTCGATAAATACCGCGGTGTGGATATTGACTGATTATCAGTATGGCCTTCTACCAAAATATGCCAAGGACGTTGCTTTAACATCACCGCCAGTTCTTCAAGCACTTTTTCTCCTGAACGGCTTAAAGCGGCATCGGCCGGGAAGAAAAGAATACTGTCACTGATGGCCAATTTAATAGCATCTTTGGCCTCCCTCACACTCACACGGTCTTTTAAATGACTCATGTAAACCTGATCTAAGAATGCACGGTTTATTGGCTGCTTTTCAACACGCGCAAGCTGAGTTTTTTTCCTGCTCAACCGCCACTTGTTTAATTGTTTGTTGCTGATAACTCAGCAATAAAATAAACAACGTAACCATCAACAACAGCAAGTCAATATAGCTCACCGCCCAAGCATCATGCTCATTCTCACGTGGCAGTTCATCTGCCACATCAGAATTTAATCGTCGCTCAATCGACATGGCTAGCCGCTAAAGGTAAGAATTTAGAGAACCTACTTTTCACCTTCTTCCTAGGCGCTGGTGCTATTGCTTCAGGAATACCGTGCGCTTCCAACATGTCACGAATAACCATCGGATGCGTTTTCTCATGCATCATCGCCAAACCTTCCATTAAAGTATTCAAATGCGCAGCGTGCTCCGCGGTTCTATTCTCAAGCTTAATCGCCAATGGTTTGCACGCCAGGTTTGCCACGACCAGTCCATAGAGTGTGGTTAATAAAGCAAATCCCATCGTCACACCCACTTGTTCTAAACCCACCTCTCCCAGCCCATAGAGCATATGAATCATACCCAGCAATGTGCCCAACATGCCAAACGCGGGTGCGTAGCTCGACATCAAACGTAATATTTGTGATTTTTCTTGATTTGATAACAATAAACGGGCGCGTTCTTTTCGCAGGATGTTCGTCACATCATCGAGTGAACAACGATCGAGAATCAGTTGCACGCCTTTCAATAATATAGGTTGTTGTGCTAGCTTAATTTCCTGTTCAAGCAAACGAACTTGGCCTGAACGGTATAAATGAGCGCAGCGGAGCAATTGTTTGAATTCGGCAAGGCCGTTAAATTCAGCTGGCTGGCCTTTGATAATATCGGGCAACTCACGAATCAGCTGTAACACTTTATGCTGTGGCTTACTCAACAGCACCGCGCACAGCGTGCCGCCTAAAACAACTAATAAACCTGGAATATTAATCAACGCAAACAGGTGGCTAGGCGATATTAATATCACCACGGACACCAGCAACATTAAAAGCGTTAGGTTAAAAACCGATAAAATTCGCATTGCATACCTTCCTTATCTTTCATTGATATTTTGAAGATAGCAATTGCTATGCCGAAAGAATTTTTAGCATGAAAAACAAACATTTAGATAAAACAAGGCCGGCGTATTAGCCGGCCTATTCAATTATTCGGCAATGCTTTGCCGCCTATAAGGAGTCCCCCTTTCCTAATCGCGGAAATTCTTAAACTGTAACGGCAAGCCTAAGCCTTCGGCCTTTAACATCGCCATCACCGATTGAAGGTCGTCACGCTTTTTACCGG
>DUCA01000071.1 GCA_012960055.1 Cycloclasticus sp. | reverse complement strand
GTGAATAAGTTTGTTGGCTATCAATACCGCGTAACGGGACCTTGGAGTAATCCTAAGATTAAACAAATCAGCAAACCGGGCGGTAAAATATTCGGCATGGTGGATAACGTTTTAACACCAGTGTTTGATGCGACGATAGGCCAATTACCGCTCGACAAATTGGTGTCTACTTTGCCGAGCGCTGAATGAAAAAATTAAACCAGATGCCCGTTGCAGCCATTCAGATGGTGTCCTCGGATCAGTTGGCTGAAAACCTGAAAGTCGTTGAGAAGTTGGTAATGGAGACCGTAACGCGTGGTGCCAAGCTACTTGTATTGCCGGAAAGCTTTGCATTGATGGCGTCAAACGCTAAACGCTAAACAGCTATTATCGATAGCCGAGCAATTAGGTGCAGGTGAGATTCAGCGTTTCTTAAGTGAGTTATTAAAGCGTCATGTGTGTTGGATTGTCGCAGGCTCAATGCCTATTCGTACCGACGATGAAAATAAAGTCTATACGACTTGTCTGGTGTATAACGAGCAGGGCGAACAAGTCGCGCATTATCATAAAATACATTTGTTTGACGCAGATATAACAGACGATAAAGGGTATTATCGAGAGTCAGACAAATTTTTAGCCGGTGATAAAACGGTTGTGGTGGATACACGCCTTTGGCGTGTTAGGTTTGACGATTTGTTACGATTTGCGTTTTCCAGAGTTGTACCGTGAATTGTTAGATAAAGGTGCTAACGCGATTGTAGTGCCTTCCGCTTTTACTGAGTTAACTGGCCGAGCGCATTGGTCACTGTTATGCCGTGCCAGGGCAGTGGGAAATTCATGTTATTTGATAGCGGCTAATCAAGGTGGTTTGCATGCAAATGGCCGCTCAACCTATGGACATAGTATGATTGTCGGTCCTTGGGGCGATGTGGTGTCGAAAATTGAGTCTGGTGAAGGTGTTTGTACCGCTACGATCAAGTAGTCCGAACTTAAAAAAGTACGATTAAGCTTGCCTGCTATCCAGCATCGGCGGCTTTAATAATGAGAGATAAATGAACGATTTAATTCAACAAGCAGAAAGCGTCATTCTTAAACCTGTCGGCCTATCGATTAACGATATCGACCATGTGATGGGTGGTTTAATGTCCAGCTCTATTGATCAGGCTGATATTTATTTTCAATCATCGCGTAGTGAATCGTGGGTACTTGAAGACGGGATTGTTAAAGATGGTAATTATAATATCGAGCAAGGTGTCGGAATACGCGCCGTCAGTGGTGAAAAAACAGGCTTTGCGTATAGCGAAGAGTTAGCCTTGCCCAACCTATTAGACGCGGCAAAGAACGTTAAAGCGATTGCCAGCAAAGGTCAGGCAGGGATTATTAAACCGACGTCACGGCATGGCGTTCCTGCGCTATATGCCGCTATTGACCCGTTAGATACCTTGTCACGGGAAGATAAAGTTTCTTTGTTGAAAAGAATTGATAAACAAACTCGTCAAATTGATTCGCGTATTGAACAAGTGATAATCAGCCTAGTGGGCGTGTATGACGTCATCTTGGTCGCAACAGAAGACGGTTCCTTGAGCAGTGATATTCGCCCACTTGTGCGCATGAATGTATCGGTGATTGTTGAAGAAAATGGACGGCGCGAACAAGGTGGTTCCGGTGGTGGCGCACGCCAAGGTTATGAATATTTCTTAGACGATGGGCGTGCTATGTCATACGCACGTGAAGCTGTGCGTTTGGCCTTAGTGAATTTAGAAGCGGTAGATGCGCCGGCAGGCAATATGACGGTAGTTTTAGGCCCCGGCTGGCCAGGCATTTTGTTGCATGAAGCGATAGGACATGGTTTAGAAGGTGATTTTAATCGCAAAGGAAGTTCAGCCTTTAGCGGGCGCATTGGTGAAAAAGTGGCATCATCGCTTTGCACGGTTGTGGATGATGGCACGCTTCAAAATAGGCGAGGTTCTTTGTCGGTGGATGACGAAGGCGTGCAAAGCCAATGTACAACGCTGATCGAAAATGGTGTGCTTAAAGGCTATATGCAAGACAAGATGAATGCACGTTTAATGGGGCACGCAGCAACCGGTAATGGACGGCGAGAGTCATATGCGCATTTGCCGATGCCGAGAATGACAAACACGTATATGTTGGCGGGTAAAAGCGACCCTGGGGAGATTTTAGCGTCCGTAGAAAACGGGCTGTATGCGGTTAACTTTGCGGGCGGTCAGGTTGATATTACATCCGGTAAATTTGTCTTCTCAGCGAGTGAAGCGTATTTGATTAAGAATGGCAAAATAACAACGCCTGTTAAAGGGGCGACGTTGATTGGCAATGGCCCCGATGTTCTCACTAAAGTGAGCATGGTGGGTAATGACCTTGAGCTCGATAGTGGGGTGGGTACTTGCGGTAAGGAAGGGCAAAGTGTTCCGGTTGGCGTGGGGCAGCCAACGCTTAAAATTGACGGGTTGACCGTGGGTGGTACGCATGCCTAAGTCTGTGACCAGCGTACCTATTGGAGAACAGGATATAGAGCGTTTAAAGAATATTGCGGAAGACATTTTGTCAGAGGCAAAAAAACAAGGTGCAGACCAAGTTGAAGCGGCGATTAGTATTGGTCAAGGTCTGTCTGTTAATGCCCGCTTAGGTGAAGTAGAAACCATTGAGCATCACCGTGATCAGGGCGTGGGGGTGACGATTTATAATGGCAAGAAAAAAGGCTCAGCCAGTTCAACTAAGCTGGATTTATCGTCCGTCAAAGAGATGGTGAAAGCGGCTTGTGCGATTGCTCATTATGCAGAAGAAGACCCTTTTTCAGGCCTACCTGAACGGGCTATGTTAGCGACAGATTTCCCGGACCTATCCTTGCATCATCCGTGGGCGTTAAGCGCGAAAGCGGCAATTGAAATGGCTGTCAGTTGTGAGGATGCTGCGCGTGAGTACGATGAAAAAATAACCAATTCAGAAGGCGCGAGTGTTCAAACATTCGAAGGTACGCGCGTATTGGCAAATAGCCTTGGTTTCAATCATGGCTATCTTTCCAGTAGGCACAGCATGAGCTGCTCTGTGATTGGTGAAACAGACGGTAATATGCAACGGGACTATTGGTATACCGTGGCACGTAGAGCGCAGGATATGGAAAACGCTGCTAGTGTTGGAAAAAAAGCCGCTGAGCGGACGGTGAATCGATTGGGTGCAAGGTCATTGAGTACCCGAAAATGTCCTGTGATGTTTGCAGCAGATGTCAGTGGGGGCTTAATTGGCCATTTTATTTCTGCGATACGGGGCGGAAATTTATACCGTAAGTCGACCTTTTTGTTGGACAGTTTGGGTAGTCAGGTTTTTCCAGACTTTATAGATATTTATGAGCAACCCTTGTTATCTCAGGCCATGGGGAGCGCATCTTATGATTCTGAAGGGGTTGCAACCTCTCAACGGCACATTGTAGAAGCCGGTGTGGTGCAAGGTTATGTGCTGAGCAGTTATTCGGCGCGTAAATTGGGTATGGCAACGACAGCCAATGCCGGTGGCGTACACAATTTAACAGTTAAACTGGGCGATCTGGGTTTCACTCAAATGCTGAAAGAAATGAACACGGGTTTGCTGGTGACCGAACTGATTGGACAAGGCGTTAACACCTTAACCGGTGATTATTCGCGCGGTGCGGCGGGTTTCTGGGTTGAAAATGGAGTGATTCAATTCCCTGTGGAAGAAGTGACCATCGCCGGTAATTTAAAGGATATTTTTAAATCGATTGTTACCGTTGGTAACGATGTGGATTTGCGGGGTAATACGCGGACAGGTTCAATCCTTATTAGCGAAATGACGCTGGCGGGTTCTTAATAGGCGTGTCAGTTTTAGATGAGAAAAATACTCGCCAGCCCTAAGAAAGAGAAAAAGCCAATTACGTCTGTGACGGTGGTGAGGATAACGCCGCCGGCAATGGCGGGGTCAATCTTCATACGTTTCAGTGTGAGCGGTATGGTGGCGCCAGCCAGTGCAGCAAAAATTAAATTGATAATGAGCGCTGCGCCAATCAGTAAGCCCAGTGATTGGCTTTGAAACCAAAATCCCGTTACCACGGCAACAACGCCAGCCCATAAGACACCGTTTAATGCGCCAACCGCTAACTCTTTCCAGAGCAACGAGCGTGAATTTGTTTTACCTATTTGGTTTAAGGCAATGCCGCGAATCACTAACATAAGGGTTTGACTGCCTGCGATACCACCCATGCTGGCAACAATCGGCATCAGTACGGCAAGCGCAACAATTTGTTCAATGGTGGATGCAAACAAGCCAATGACCGAAGCAGCAACAAAGGCGGTAAACAGGTTAATGCCTAACCAAACCGCACGGCGTTTTGCGCTTCTTACCACCGGTGCAAACATATCGTCGTCTTCATCCAAGCCGGCAAGGTTAAGTAACGAGCGGTCTGCTTCATCACGGATGACGTCCACCACGTCATCGACGGTAATTCGCCCGAGTAGACGATTACTTTCATCCACCACCGGAGCAGACACGAGGTTGTGATCTTCGAAAAACAGCGCGACATCATTATCAGATAAGTTAGCCAATAGCGCCTGTTGCCCAGTTATCATCGTATTGGCAACAGTTTCTTTACTGTCTTTTGTTAAAAGGTCCGCGATATTTAGCACACCTAAGTAGTAATCATCCCTATCAACAACGAATAATTTATCAGTATTATCGGGTAGTTCACCACGTTGTCTTAGGTACCTTAAAACCACATCTAGATTCACATTTTGGCGAATCGACACGGTGTCGAGGTTCATCAAGCCGCCCGCGGTATCTTCGGCAAATGACATGACAGATTGCAGCCTGCGCCTGTCTTGGTTTGACAAAGAGCGAACCACTTCGTACACAACGGCTTGCGGTATATCTTCAAAAATATCAGCTAAATCATCGGTTTCCAATGAGCCAACAGCTGCAATAAGGTCTTCTTTATCTGTTTGTTCAATCAGTCCAAGACGCACCTCGTCATTTACTTCGACTAAGATGTCGCCAGCATAGTCGGGATTTGTGAGTTCCCAAACGATACGGCGGTTATGCAGTGGTAACGATTCGAGGAGGTTGGCTATTTCTGCCGGATGCAGGTCGTTGAGTTGCTGCTTGATTTGTGACAGCTCACCACTATCAAGATTGCCGGAGAGTAACCGCAGATGCTCATGAGTGTTCTCGTATTTTGCAGAGGCTGACATTTGAGTAATGGAAACTGGCTGATTTCAACACAATATATTCTAGCTCAAAGCGTTAAGGGCTGCTTTGTTAATTGCCGCTTGCGCTTAGATTGGGGGGTTACCTTAGTTCTCGGTGCCGCGTAATAATGTTTAAGCCTTGTGAGGCCAGATGCTGGGCTAGTTTTTCGGTGAGATAAACCGAGCGATGTTGACCGCCGGTACAACCAATCGCAATGGATAAATAACTACGGTTAGTGTTAATGAACTCAGGAACCCAGCGAGTTAAAAAGTTTATGGTGTCCTTGATATAATGTTGAACAAGCTCTGATTGGTCTAAAAAGCTGATGACCGCTGAATCGTGCCCGGTCAGGCTACGTAAGCCTAGTTCCCAATAAGGGTTCGGTAAGCAACGAACGTCAAATACAAAATCTACATCGTTGGGCGCGCCGTGTTTGTAACCAAACGACATGATTTGCAGGGATAAGCCTTTGTCGTTAT
>DUCA01000070.1 GCA_012960055.1 Cycloclasticus sp. | reverse complement strand
ATGTCAATTTCACCCAATGTTGGCGCCTTAAAAAACCACCTCGCTAAAATTTTATCGGGCAAGTTGTATACCACCGTCAAAGAAGGCAGCAAAAAGGTGATGTCTAATATGCCCAGTGTTTGGGAGCTTGCAAGGCGTACCGAAGAACACATTAAAGGCATGGTTATTCCGGGTACGTTATTTGAAGAACTCGGCTTTAACTACATTGGCCCCATCGACGGCCACGATTTACCTACCTTGGTTAAAACGCTTTCAAATCTAAAGGATTTAAAAGGCCCTCAGTTCTTGCACGTTGTCACCCAAAAAGGCAAAGGCTACTCACCGGCTGAAGCCGACCCTGTTGGCTACCACGGCGTCAGCACTTTTGATAGAACGCAAGACAACCTGCCAAAAAAAGCAGCCAGCACCCCTACCTACACAGAGGTGTTTGGACAATGGTTATGTGACGCCGCGGCTTCTGACGATAAAGTCATCGGCATAACACCCGCCATGCGTGAAGGCTCTGGCCTCGTCGAGTTTGAACAACAATTCCCTGATCGCTACTTCGACGTTGGCATTGCAGAACAACACGCGGTAACTTTAGCAGCTGGCATGGCCTGCGAAAACGTGAAGCCCGTGGTCGCGATATATTCCACCTTTTTACAACGCGGTTACGACCAACTGATTCACGACGTTGCCTTACAAAACTTACCGGTATTATTCGCCATTGATCGCGCAGGCGTCGTCGGCCCTGACGGTCCAACTCATTCCGGCTCGTATGACTTAACCTATCTACGCTGCCTACCGAATATGGTCGTCATGACACCTGCGGATGAAAATGAATGTCGTCAAATGCTGAGTGCTGGCCTTAATTATAATGGCCCCGTAGCCGTTCGCTATCCAAGAGGCAAAGGCCCAGGCGTAACAGTTAACAGCGCTATTGAAGACATTGCAATTGGCCGCGCCGTCCAAATTCGCCAAGGTAAGGACATCGCTTTTCTCGCCTTTGGTTCAACGGTACACCCCGCCTTGAAAGTAGCCGACGAATTTAATGCAACCGTGGTTAATATGCGCTTCGTCAAACCACTGGACGAGGCGATGATTCAGCAAATAGCATCAACACATCACACGATCTTCACGTTGGAAGAAAACGTCATACAAGGCGGTGCCGGAAGCGCCATCAATGAATTCATCAATCAAAACAACCTAAACATAAGCATTGTTAATATTGGTTTACCCGACGAAAACCTCGAACACGGCTCGCGCGAAGAACTATTGCAAGAAGCCGGACTTGACGCAGAAGGTATAAGCCAAACCATTCGACTGCATCTCAATTCTGCACACAACGCGAATTAACGCATTATAATCAACAATACTATGACCATCGAAGACGTACAAAACAGACCTGACTCTAGAAACATGCCCATCAACAAAGTTGGCATCAAGGACATTCGCCACCCGTTCACATTCGTTGATAAAGAAGACAATCCACAAGCAACTGTTGGCACCTTCACTATGTCAGTTAATTTGCCGCATCACCAAAAAGGCACGCACATGTCGCGCTTTGTGGCCTTATTAAATGAAGATTGCCAGCAGCTATCACTGCCGCGTTTTAGCGATTTATTAAAGACCATGACGCATAAACTCGAAGCCGATACCGGTTACATGACGGCTGAGTTTCTATATTTTATCAATAAATCAGCACCCGTTACCGGCGTTAAAAGTTTGCTTGATTATCAGGTGAAACTTGATGGTCAATGGTCTGCCAGCAAGACACATATCAATATGACCGTTGTTATCCCCGTCACCAGCTTATGCCCTTGCTCTAAGAAAATATCTGACTACGGCGCGCATAATCAACGCTCACATATAACGGTTAACGCAACAACCAATGGGGATGTGTTTGTTGAAGACATCATTCAATTAGTTGAAAAACAAGCATCCAGTGAACTGTACAGCTTGCTAAAAAGACCTGATGAAAAACACGTGACTGAGCGCGCATACGACAACCCTAAGTTTGTAGAAGATGTTGTCAGAGATATTGCCAACGCACTTAATCAAGACAACCGTATTCTCGCGTATACCTTAGAAGCGGAAAATTTCGAATCCATACACAATCACTCGGCTTACGCAGTAATTGAAAATAACAAATCAACCTAATAATACCGGAGCACCAAAAATGTCTAACACTTTAGACCTAAGCCAATACGGCATCACGAATGCATCAGAAATTATTCACAACCCGTCTTTCGATATTTTGTATGAAGAAGAAACCCGTGATGACCTAGTCGGCTACGAAAAAGGCACTGTGACCAACCTTGGCGCTGTTGCCGTCGATACGGGCATCTTTACAGGTCGCTCACCTAAAGACAAATACATCGTTATGGATGATGTATCCCGTGATACGGTTTGGTGGTCAACTCAAGGTAAAAACGACAACAAGCCATTGTCTATAGAAAACTGGAGCAATCTTAAATCATTAGTCACAGAGCAATTATCTGGGCAACGCTTATTTGTTGTGGACACCTACTGTGGCGCAAACAAAGATACCCGTTTAGCCGTGCGCTTTATTGTGGAAGTGGCATGGCAAGCCCACTTTGTGAAAAACATGTTTATTCGCCCAAGCGAAGAAGAACTCGAAAATTTCGAGCCTGACTTCGTTGTGTTAAATGGCGCTAAAACCAACAACCCTAACTGGAAAGAACAGGGCTTAAATTCGGAAAACTTTGTTGCCTTTAACCTGACCGAGAAAATGCAAATTATCGGCGGCACATGGTACGGCGGCGAAATGAAAAAAGGCATGTTCAGCATGATGAACTACCTACTTCCACTTCGTGGTATGGCTTCTATGCATTGCTCTGCCAACATTGGTAAAGACGGCGATGTCGCTATTTTCTTTGGCTTGTCAGGCACAGGTAAAACGACTTTATCAACCGATGCTAATCGTCAGCTGATTGGCGATGATGAACACGGATGGGACGACGAAGGCGTATTCAACTTTGAAGGCGGCTGCTACGCAAAAGTCATCAACTTAAGCGCCGAAGACGAGCCGGAAATTTATGGCGCAATCCGTCGTGATGCTTTATTAGAAAACGTGACCTTATCAGACGATAATGTTATTCAGTTCGCGGATAATTCAAAAACCGAAAACACGCGCGTGTCTTACCCAATCGACCATATTGAAAATATTGTTAAGCCCGTATCGAAAGGCGGCCATGCAAAAAAAGTTATTTTCTTAACCGCCGATGCCTTTGGCGTAACGCCGCCTGTTTCTAAGCTGACTGCCGAACAAACAAAATACTACTTCTTGTCCGGCTTCACCGCGAAGTTAGCGGGCACAGAGCGCGGCATTACAGAGCCCACACCGACCTTCTCTGCTGCCTTTGGCGCTGCGTTTTTATCACTGCACCCAACAAAGTACGCACAAGAACTCGTGAAACGCATGGAGGCCGTTGACGCACAAGCTTACCTAGTTAATACCGGCTGGAACGGAACAGGCAAGCGTATCTCCATTAAAGATACTCGCGGCATCATTAATGCGATTCTAGATGGTTCAATTGAAAACACCGACACTAAACATATTCCGTATTTCAACCTTGAAGTACCCACATCATTAGAAGGCGTTGACAGCAACATTCTCGACCCACGTGACACGTATGAAGATGCTGCGGAATGGGACAAGCGCGCTAAAAACCTCGCTGAGCTTTTTGTAAACAACTTTGAAAAATACACGGATAACGATGAAGGCCGTTCATTGGTAGAAGCCGGCCCTAAGCTTTAGTTAATCAAAATCTATAGTTCGTTAAAAGGCCATGCAATTGCATGGCCTTTTTTTATACTCAAACAATAAGCGCTATAAATATTAGGCAAAAAAAAGCCATGCAATCGCATGGCTTTTTAATACTTTAAGAAAAAAAATTAAAGCAAGTGTTTTACACCATCACGCTCTTCTTTCAATTCATTTTCTGTCGCCGTCATTCTTTCGCGGCTGAAATCATTGATTTCAAGACCTTGAACGATTGAGTACTCACCGTCTTTAACAGTAACAGGGAATGAGTAAATCAGGCCTTCTTCAATACCATAGCTTCCATCACTTGGAATACCCATGCTAACCCAATCTCCATCCGCTGTGCCTTGAACCCAAGTACGCATGTGGTCTAGTGCTGAGCTAGCAGCTGAAGCCGCACTGGATAAACCACGCGCCTTAATGATAGCAGCACCACGCTGTTGAACGGCAGGGATATAATCATCCGCATACCAGCTTGCATCCACTTTAGATAATGCCGCTTCGCCGTTGATTAACGTATTATGTAAATCAGGGTATTGCGTTGCTGAGTGGTTACCCCAAATAGTCATCTTAGTGATGTCTGTGTTATGAGAACCTGTTTTTTCAGCTAATAAGCTCATCGCACGGTTATGGTCTAAACGGGTCATCGCAGTAAAGTTACGAGGATTTAAATCCGGCGCATTGTTCATCGCAATTAGCGCATTGGTATTGGCAGGATTACCTACCACTAAGATACGGGCATCACGTTTAGCAACTTTATTGAGCGCTTTACCTTGTACTGAGAAGATTGCAGCATTGGCTTCAAGCAAATCTTTACGCTCCATACCTGGACCACGAGGACGTGCACCAACCAAGAAAGCAAAGTCTATGTCTTTAAACGCAACTTCTGGATCATCAGAAATCAATACGCTTTGCAATAAAGGAAACGCACAATCATTAAGCTCCATTACCGCACCTTCAAGCGCACCTAAAGCCGGTGTGATCTCTAAAAGGTGTAAACAAATTGGTTGATCTGGGCCTAAAAAGTCGCCAGAAGCAATACGAAATAATAATGAATATGAAATTTGGCCGGCGGCGCCAGTAACAGCGACATGTACAGGTGCTTTCATTTCTAACAATCTCCTTAAATAAAAAATAGAATTATAGCTTAAAAGTGATATGCATTTAACGTTGCTTAAGGATGTTTTTTAAATCGTAATGATATATAAAACTCGGCAATGCAAAAACAACAAATAGGCAAAGGGTAACGACATAAAATTCCCAATCTTGCTCACTCATCGTACCCATTGTCTTATATTCTAAAAACGAACCTGCAACAAAAGAAATCACATACCAGATCAACCATTCGAACCAGCGAAGCCAACCCGATTTATGAGAAATTTCACGTACACAAAAAAGCTTATCGCTTAACCATGCTAGGTTTGCAGCGATTATCGATACGATTAGAAATATAAAAATGGAGTATTGATTAATCATCAATAACTAACAGCCTATTGTTATTTGGTGCCGAGAGCGGGACTTGAACCCGCACGTCCATAAGGACACTACCCCCTCAAGATAGCGTGTCTACCAATTCCACCACCTCGGCAATCAATTATTCTGGGATCGACACCCCTGCGTCAGCGGGCTTCATTCCCTCAACGTCTGTCGCTACTTTAGGGTCAGATATATCATTAATTAAATCTGCTGGCGTCGTTTCTGTTATTAATGCAGCCGGCGTATCAGAAATCCTGTCGATTATATTATCAGGTGCAGCTCTATTACCACCCAAATAGGCTAAGGCTAAACTTGTTGAGAAAAACATCGCCGCCAAAATTGCGGTTGAACGCGTTAGAAAGGAACCTGAACCTTTTGAACCAAATACCGTTCCCGATGCGCCACTGCCAAAAGCCGCGCCAGCATCCGCACCCTTACCGTGCTGAATTAAAATCAAACCTATCATCAGTGCCGCAATAATCACG
>DUCA01000069.1 GCA_012960055.1 Cycloclasticus sp. | reverse complement strand
AGTGGGCGAGCTTTGTTCCATTTGAAGGCTTTAAGGTCGGCTTTAGCATTGAGTTCGATCACCCTGTTTTTAAATCACGGGTACAAGAAGCGACTATCGATTTCTCATCCACCTCATTTGTTAAAGAAATCAGCCGTGCTCGTACGTTTGGTTTTATGAAAGACATTGAAATGTTACGTAAGCGTAACTTGGCCTTGGGCGGCAGCATGGACAACGCCATTGTTGTTGATGATTTCAGAGTGTTGAATGAAGATGGGCTGCGTTATGAAGATGAATTTGTCAAACACAAGATTTTAGATGCCATTGGTGATTTGTATTTGTTAGGGCACAGCCTAATTGGTGAATTTCATGGGCATAAATCAGGTCACGAGCTTAACAATAAATTGCTCAGAAAGTTGCTCGTGCGGCAAGACGCATGGGAAGAAGTCACCTTCGAAGAAGAAGATACATTCCCAATCTCATATATAGAACCTTTACCCGCGTCAGTTTAATAGTTTGTTTTTCTTAAGTGCCTTGATGAGCTTGCTCATTGAGATGCTAAGTTTATCTGTCGGCTCAGTATGATTAGCTGCAGATAGAGTATTGAGTACTTTGTTCGATGGTGCTTTAGGTGTTTTTCGGTTGAGTGCTACGGACTTGCTGAGAACTTTTATCTTCAAAGCATGAACTCGTTCACCAGCGTGTTCGGACATAGTCTTTAGAATGGTTTGGCGCATGTAAAGAAGTTTAGATGCCCAAACAGATGAATCAGTAAACAGGATAAGGTTGTTTCTGTTATAGGTGATATGCAAACAGTGTGTGGCTAAATTATCGGGCAATGCTGTTTGGACAACACGAAGTAATTGCCGTTGTTGATTCAGCTGTTGTTGAATTTGCTGTAAACCGTTCAAGGGCATCTGGTTGTTTTTGAATGGTTGTTTAAACATAAAGTGTTAGGCGAAGAAAGTGAATATGCAAATTATACTGCGAACAAAAGGTCAAATGAAAACGTTCATTTTTTCTAGTGGCCATAAAAAAACACTTGTTGCTACGATTTGCAGCTTTGTGGTGATGTTATCGGCGTATTTTTATGCTTATAATTCTTCACAAACAGAATTGATTGCTTACTCCAGCGCCGTTGAGAAGGAGCTTTTAGCACAACACATAGAGCTTGAAAGATTGCGCGAGAAAACCCGTAATACACTGGATAGCCTAGCGTTACGAGTAGGTCAGATGCAGGCGCAATTAACAAGATTAAACGCGGTCGGCGAGCATTTAGCGCAAAAAGCAAAGCTAACGTCACCAGAATTTAATTTTGATGAGCAGCCAGCAATTGGTGGGGCGCAGGCGCAAGACGCGATCAGTAGCTTTACCCAAGATCAATTGCTGGATGATATTGAAAAACTGGGTGAGCAACTCAGCTTACGTGAAAAAAAATTAGAATTACTCGATGTGTTTTCAGCGAATAAAAAACTATCTAAAGAAGTCAGGCCCGCAGGCTTGCCGGTTGAGAAAGGTTGGCTCTCATCGTTTTATGGTTACCGCGCGGACCCGTTTACCGGCAAGAAAACCTTCCATCATGGCGTGGATATCGCGGGTAAAAGCGGCACGAAAGTATTGGCGGCGGCTTCCGGCATAGTGACATGGGCAGACAAGAAAAGTGGCTATGGCTATCTAATTGAAATTGACCACGGTTCCGGTTACGTAACACGTTATGCGCATAATAAGGAGGTCACCGTTAGATTGGGTGCCGTAGTTAAGCAAAATGATGTGATTGCAAAAATGGGCTCAACAGGTCGTTCAACGGGCCCACACGTGCACTTTGAAGTGTTACTACACGGCAAAAAAGTAAATCCACGTAAATACTTATACAGCGCCCGATAATTCATAAGATTCAGGCATTCAACTGTCAGTTGTGTCGCGTTTTGCGGTATCATTCTGCCTTTCGTTTTACATTAAAAGTCACCAGTAATGATCTCAAATATCGTAAAGAAAGTTTTTGGCAGTCGTAATGACAGGTTGGTTAAGGCCAAGCAGAAAATCGTTAAATCCGTTAACGCTATTGAAGTGTCGACTAAAGCGCTAGGTGATACGGCGTTAAAAGCTAAAACAGAAGAATTTAGAGCAAGGCTGGAGCAGGGTGAAACGCTTGATTCACTGCTGCCTGAAGCATTCGCTGTTGTACGAGAAGCCGGTATTCGTTCATTAGGCATGCGCCATTTTGATGTGCAATTAATTGGCGGGATGGTGTTGAACGATGGTCGCATTGCTGAAATGAAAACAGGCGAAGGTAAAACTCTCGTCGCGACATTGTCAGCCTATTTAAACGCACTCCCTGGTAAAGGCGTTCATATGGTCACGGTGAATGATTATTTGGCGGAACGTGACTCCGAATGGATGGGCAAACTGTTCGAGTTTTTAGGTATGACGACGGGCGTTATCGTCAACATAATGAGCCCAGAGCAGCGTCGTGTGGCGTATGCCGCGGATATCACCTACGGCACAAACAATGAGTTCGGCTTTGATTATCTTCGAGATAATATGGCCTTTGGGGTTGAAGACAAAGTTCAGCGTGAACTGTATTACGCCATCGTTGATGAGGTTGATTCAATTTTAATTGATGAAGCGAGAACACCGCTGATTATTTCAGGGCCTACAGACGATAAAAGCGAGCTATACCTTAAGCTTAATGAGCTGATTAAAGACCTTTCTCCAGAGTTAGAAGCTCAAGAGGGTGATTACACCGTTGATGAGAAGGCGAAACAGGTCTATTTAACTGAATTAGGCCATGAAAAAGTCGAACAATTATTGACGACCAGTGGTTTATTGAACGAAAACGAAAGTTTATACGATGCCAGTAATATCGGCTTGATGCATCACGTGCATGCGGCGTTACGCGCCGGCAGTCTGTACCAAAAAGATGTCGATTATATTGTGCAAAATGCACAAGTAGTCATCGTTGATGAATTCACAGGTCGGACGATGCCAGGGCGCCGTTGGGGAGAAGGCCTGCATCAAGCGATTGAAGCTAAGGAAGGCGTAAAGATACAAAGTGAAAACCAAACGATGGCGTCAATTACATTCCAGAATTATTTCAGAATGTACGACAAGCTATCGGGTATGACCGGTACGGCTGATACAGAAGCGTTTGAATTCCAGCAAATTTACGGCTTAGAAGTAATTGTTATTCCAACGCACCGCCCCATGAGTCGTGATGATGCCGGTGATCTCGTGTATTTAACCGCGAAAGAAAAATACGAAGCGGTCATTGAAGATATTGAAGATTGTTATAAACGCAAGCAACCAGTATTGGTTGGAACGACCTCTATTGAGGTGTCGGAGTTCATCGCGGAAAATCTAAAGAAAAAGAAAGTACCACACGAAGTTTTAAATGCTAAACAGCACGAAAGAGAAGCGCAAATTATTGCCAATGCAGGTGCCTTAGGTTCGGTAACCATTGCGACCAATATGGCGGGTCGTGGTACGGATATTGTTTTGGGCGGAAAACCCGAAGACGGCCAAGAAACAGACGAGTGGAAGCAAAAGCATCAGGCCGTTTTAGATGCGGGTGGCTTACGTGTTATTGGAACAGAAAGGCATGAATCACGCCGTATTGATAACCAATTACGTGGCCGTTCAGGTCGTCAAGGTGACCCAGGTGCCAGCCGTTTTTACTTATCGCTAGAAGATAGTCTTATGCGTATTTTTGCGTCCGAACGTGTTTCCGGCTTGATGCAAAAACTTGGTTTAGAAAAAGGCGAATCAATTGAGCACCCATGGGTGAGTAAAGCGATTGAAAATGCCCAGCGTAAGGTAGAAGGGCATAACTTTGATATTCGTAAGCAGTTACTGGCTTATGATGACGTGGCTAATGACCAGCGTCGAGTCATTTACGAACAACGTAATGAAATCATGGCATCAGAGAATATCTCTGAGACCATTGTTTCAATACGAGAAGACGTGGTGAATGACCTTGTCAGCCAATACATCCCTATGCAGTCGATGGAAGAACAATGGGACTTAGAGGGGCTGGAAAAGGCCTTAGATGAAGAGTTTCTTTGCAAGTTAGCAGTTAAAACATTATTGAACGAAGACGATAGTTTGCATGAGGAAAACTTGCGTGAAATTATCTTGAAAGCAATTACAACCGATTACGCGAAAAAAGAAATTTTGGCGGGGCTTGAGGTGCTTCGACATTTTGAAAAATCTGTAATGTTGCAAACGCTTGATGCCTTATGGAGAGAGCATCTCGGCGCGATGGATCATTTAAGGCAAGGTATTCACCTTCGTGGCTACGCGCAAAAAGATCCTAAGCAAGAATACAAACGTGAAGCATTTGAATTGTTTACAGGCATGTTAGATGCGTTAAAACGTGAAGTAGTGATGTTGGTCACTAAAGTTCAAGTGCGCGCTGAAGAGGACGTACAAGCGGTGGATGAACAACGTCGTGTGCAACAAGATATGCAATTTCAACACGCCGATGTGAATGCGCTTGACGACGAATCTCAAGCTCAAGAAAACGACAAAGATCAGCCGTTTAAACGTTCAGATAAAAAAGTAGGCCGTAACGAACCGTGTCCGTGCGGCTCGGGTAAAAAATTCAAGCAGTGCCACGGCAAACTGTAAGATAGGCTGTTTTAATAATTTCGAATAACACGAGGAGTTACGTCAGATGCCAGTAGGTGGTCTAGTTGCTTTAACATTAAAAGCCATATCAGGTATTCGAATTGGTACAGCCTCAGCTGGAATTTCCCAAACAGTTCGAGATGACGTCACTATTTTCGAATTAGCAGAAGGCACGCACGTTGCTGCCGTGTTCACTAAGAATAAATTTTGTGCGGCGCCGGTTACGCTGGCTAAAAAACACTTAAGTCAATCAACTGCTAAATACCTATTAATCAATTCGGGTAATGCAAATGCAGGCTTAGGCGATTTGGGCTTGATGTCGGCGGAGCAATGTTGCCAAGGTTTGGCTACAGCTGTCAATGTCGAGGGAGCTAATGTATTACCCTTCTCAACCGGTGTTATTGGCGAGTCATTGCCGGTTGAAAAATTGCTGGGTGCATTGGCGAGCGCGATTAATAATTTAGCCGAAGATAATTGGCCCAGTGCGGCGAAAGCCATTATGACCACGGATACGTGTGAAAAAGGCTGCAGTCGTACGTTTGAGCTAAATGGCGAAAAAGTAACCATCACGGGCATTGCAAAAGGCTCTGGCATGATTCACCCAAACATGGCGACCATGTTGTCTTACATCGCGACCGATGTGCCAATTCATCATGAGCTACTGCAGAAAATGCTCAACGAAGCCGCTGATGCATCGTTCAACAGTATTACAGTGGATGGGGATACATCGACCAATGACGCCGTTGTGCTGATGGCAACGTCTAAGGTAAATACCCCAGTTATTGATTCGCAAGATGACACGCGTTACGAGCTATTTTTGTCAGAACTGAAAGAAGTATGTTGTTGCTTAGCCGAAGCCATTGTGCGTGATGGCGAAGGGGCGACGAAACTGATTAAGATTCAGGTGGAAAATGCCAAAAGCGAGCAAGATGCGAAAGAAGTCGCCTATACCATTGCCCATTCACCCTTAGTAAAAACAGCATTTTTTGCCAGCGATCCAAATTGGGGGCGTATATTAGCCGCTGTTGGTCGTGCGAATATTGAAAACCTCAATGTGGATAAGGTGTCTATTGACCTAAATGATGTCTGTATCGTTGATGCGGGGAAACGAGCAGCGGATTACACCGAAGA
>DUCA01000068.1 GCA_012960055.1 Cycloclasticus sp. | reverse complement strand
ATACACCACACCTTTTGGCCGACCTGTCGTGCCAGAGGTATAACACATACCGAGTGCATCATTCTCATCAATATCCGGATAAGTGAAATCTGCTGAACCGGCTTCTATAAAGTCTTCGTAATTTACACAATTTTCTGGTATCTCTGCTCCAGATAAAGGGACAACGACAACCTTGTTAAAGGACACTTTATCCTTTATTTCATCATACAAAGGTAATAAGACATCATCCACAATGAGGATTTTGTCTTCCGCATGATTGGCTATATAAGCGATATCTTCAGGGGATAGCCTTAAGTTCAATGTATGCAAAACAGCACCGGTACAGGGAATACCCATATAACACTCAAGATGGGCGTAGTGATTCCACATAAGGGTGGCAACACAATCACCTTTTTTAATACCGCTATCGATTAATGCAGACGCCAACTTTTTTGATCGTTTCTGAATGCCCAAGTAATTGGTTCGATGCAGTGATTTGTCTGGCATACAAGAAACAACCTCAACCGTCGGGAAATAAAGCCCTATTCGTTCAAGCATATGGGGTAACGATAGTGGGAAATCCATCATGGTGCTTTTAGTCGACATCTTCACTCCTTAACATTTGATATTGTATTGACTAGGGTTCATTCTAGAAAAAATCTAACGCTCGTTCGATTTTAGAACAAGGCTATACTATCATCACAATTATTTGACAATAAAGAACTAATTTATGATTCCTCGAACAGTCTTTGAAGAAGAACATGAAATGTTTCGCGATAGTGTCCGTAAATTTCTGGAAGAAGAAATAGCGCCACACCACGAGCAATGGAAAATTGGCGGATGAATGCCTTCAACCACATGGTGCCTATGGTTATATGTGGGAATACCCTGTTGCAAGAGCATGGGCTGATGCACGGGTTCAACGTATATATGCCAGTACTAATGAAATTATGAAGCTAATTATCGGCCGATCTTTAGCCCGATAGTACTGACTACGCCCTTATATTAGAACGGCGTAGAATTTCGTTACTGAGTAATCTATCGTTTTTTGAAAAAATCTTTTAGGGCTGCTTCGTGTTCAGGCGCATGATGCAACATGGCTTGATTCGCCGCACATAGCTCAAGATGATCAGTGAAATTCAAACGGTCGGTTGAATTAAGTAAACGCTTAGCTAACCGCAATGAATCTGCAGATTTGCATGCTATCGATTGTGCCAATAACATGGCCTCGTCGATTAACGCATCTGCCGCAACAACGTTTAGCAACAAACCCATTTCTAACGCTTCATCAGCTTTTATAATGCGCCCTGTTAACACCAGTTCTGCCGCGCGTTGCGCTCCAACGACTTTACTCAACAACCACGCGCCGCCATCGCCCGGAATAATCGCCAAATTCACAAAGGTAGAGCCGAAGCGTGCTTGGTCAGACGCTATACGTAAATCACATAACATCGCTAAATCAAAACCTGCGCCTACAGCCGCGCCATTTACCGCGGCAATGAGCGGTTTTTCAAAGCTGTACATGAGTTTAGATAAACGATGAATACCTTCCCTATAGCCTTCTTGAAGCACCAAGGGCTCACCTGCAAACATCTTCTCGCGGCTCAGCATGTCTTTCACATTACCACCGGATGAAAATGCTCGATCAACCCCCGTTAACACGCAAACTCGAACACTATCGTCTTGCGCAATATCCTTGAATGCTTGAATCAAGTCTTCCAGCATGACAGGGTCGGTTACCGCGTTCATGGTGACCGCATCACTCATTGTGATGAGTGCAACACCGTTATTTTTTGTAACTAAAATACTTTTCGACATTGTTTTAAGACCAGTGTTTTTTGGATAAGATGTTGTTCTCGCACGCTTGTTGATGTAGTGTTTCTCTGTCATCTGGATGGGCTATACTGATAAGCGCTAACGCCCTTTCCGATACACTTTTACCCTTTAGATTTACGATACCGTATTCTGTCACCACGTACATCACATCCGAACGCGGCGTTGTTACAACGGTACCTGGCGCAACGCCCGGTACGATTCTAGGCGCAAGGTTACTGTCTGCATCTTTATAACGAGATGATAAACACATAAACGACAAACCACCTTTAGATTGCACCGCACCGCGCACGAATTGCAACTGCCCACCGGTTCCAGAAATATGACGGTAGCCAGAACTTTCTGACGCCACTTGTCCGGATAAATCAATTTGCAAACAGTTGTTAATCGACACAACATTATCATTAGCCGAGATGACATGAGTTAAGTTCGTCTCATCCACCGGCAGGCTTAAACACATATCGTTTTTATGAATAAAGTCGTAGGTTCTTTTTGTGCCTAACGCGAAAGTATAGGTGATTTTTCCACGATGGGTCTGTTTTTCCCAACCCGTAATTTTGCCCGCTTCAACCAAATCAACCATACCATCAACAAACATTTCAGTATGAATGCCTAGGTCTTTAATATCTGATTCTGCCAACGCTGAACACACCGCATTGGGCATACCGCCAATGCCAATTTGCAGACAACTACCATCTTGTACTAAAGGCACAATATAACTTGCAACCGTTCTATCTAAATCTGTTATTTCCGCGTTTGGTAGTTCAAATAAGGGTGCGTTATCACCTTCAATCACCGCGTCAACTTCTGAAATATGAATGCTGCCTTCTGTGCCATAGCAATGCGGCATTTCTGTACACGTTTCGACAACGATTCGCTTTGCCACATCACACGTAGCGCGTACATAAGTATTCGTTGCGCCATAATTAAAATAGCCGTGCTCATCCATCGGCGTTGTTTTAATCACAATCATATCCACGTCGCGATATTGACGATAAATATGCGGGCCTTCACCAAAATTAAACGGCACATAACTCTCTAACCCTTGACTAAACTTTTTACGGTCATAACCAGAAAAATGCCAATTCTCAAAAGTGAAATGTTGTTGTTCAGGGTCACATTCAATCACTTGTCTAGCCCGTGTTGATAGCGTACCTCTGATAGTCACATCGCTTAAACGATCTTTCTGGGCTGCTAGTGCAGCATCAAACACATCCGGTTGTTGAATGGACATACCGTAATCAATCTTATCACCACTGCTTACCCAACCAGCAACCGCATCAGCCGTGTTTGATTTTTCTTTTAGTAATGCTTGAAGTCGCATGCTTATCTCCTTTTATGGTTTCATCATCGTGGCTTCGCCAACGATAACCGGCTTTCCTGCCACTGAACAAATCGTTTCTAGAACGACTATTTTTCTTTTTTCGTTAATCGATGTAATTGTCACGGTCGTTCTGACCGTATCACCGATAAACACCGGCGCTTTAAATTTCAATTCTTGGCCTAAATAAATAGACCCCGCTCCAGGCAATTGCATAGCAAGCGTCGCACTGATAAAACCAGCCGATAACATGCCGTGTGCAATACGTTCTTTGAACATACTTTCTGCTGCGTATTCAGCGTCAATATGCGCTGGGTTGAAATCGCCTGTTACACCTGCAAACATCACGATATCAGCTTCTGTGACTGTTTTCGCCATCGTTGCAGACATGCCGACTTCTAAATCATCAATTGTATAGTTACTCATGTTTCCCTCTCAGTTAATCCAGTTAGGTTTTGTTTTATTGAAAAAGGCATCAATGCCCTCTTTAGCTTCGTCTGTTTCCCAAATATCAGCCAAGCTTTCTGTCGTATACGACGCGCATTCTTCTTCAGAATGCGTGGCGACATAGTCAATCAGTTTTTTAGCTGCGCTAATTGAATTTGGCCCGCACTTTAAAATCAGTGCAATCTCTTTCTCTACTGCCTCATCAAGTTCAGCTGCTGGAACGACAGTTGCCACAAGATTCATTACTTCCGCTTCTTGCGCATTAAACAATCGTGCATTTAAAAAATTGCGTCTGGCATGCGCCTCACCGATACGGCGGACAACAAAGGGCGAAATGGTGGACGGTATCAAACCGAGTTTAACCTCCGTTAAGCCGAACGTCGCGGTATCGGAACAAATGGCAAAATCACACACAGACACCATACCAACGCCTCCGCCAAATGCAATACCATTAACCTTTCCAATCAATGGCTTAGAAAGTTTATTTAATGTGTTAAGCAATCTAGAAAGGTAGCCGCTTTCCTCTATACGCTGATCGCGCGGTTGACCCATATTGCTTTTCATCCAGGCCAAATCACCACCTGCACAAAAACTTGCGCCAGCACCAGTTAACACAACAACCCTTATGTCGCTGGAACAATCAATTTCGTCACAGACATGTTGTAGGTCAGCAATCAATTGAGCACTAAGGGCATTATGAACATTAGGGCGATTTAGCGTCAGTGTTGCTACGCCCCGCTCATCCACTGCAAACTTTATGCATTCATAATTCATTATTTTCATACGTTAACGGCAACCATTTAAAAAGACACTCGTATATTGCTCAACTAATGAGTCAATACTTTTACCACAGGGTTTGTACCACACAGAAGACCAGTTCAAACTACCCAGCACCATTAAACGCAATAAATGCTCATCCAAGTCTGCACGAATAACGCCTTGTTCTCTGCCTTGTTTCATCAGTCGTCGCCACTGTTGCTCATAGTGTTCGCGTTTCGCATGTGCTGACGCTTGAACAGACGTCGGTAGTTGACCGTTATTTCTGATGGTTGTCGTGGTGTAATCTGGGTGCGTTAAAATGGCTGTTAAGTGTCCGCGAATGAAGGCTTTTAGGCCAGCTTCAAACGAGTATTCATCATCCAGCTTTTCGATTTCTTCCGCCACTCTGTCGCTGATAAACTGAATACTTCTGTCCAACACTTCAACCATCAAAGCCTCTTTAGAGGCGAAGTGATAATACAAACTACCCGCTTTCATACCCGCAGCAGCGGCAATTTCCTTTAGCGAGGTTGACTGATAACCTTGCCGACTGAACATTTGCGCCGCTTTATCTAGCAACACTTCTCGTGTTTTATCTTTTTTTAAACTCGGTTTTGTTTTGTTAACTTTAGCGTTCATATTTGTATTTTCTAACTATGGTTAGATTCTAACTCGCATTAGAATTAGTATAGTGGTATCATTTTTTGATAGCAAATAATAAACATAGAGAGCACCATGCCATTCAATATAAAAATAAACGATGAAATTGACGAATTAAGAGACGCAGTAAGAAAATTTGCCGACGGTGAAATTGCACCATTGGCCGAAGAAACTGACGTAAAAAATGAGTTCCCTAACCAACTCTGGAAACAATTTGGTGATATGGGGCTACTGGGCATGACAGTACCAGAACAGTATGGTGGCACCGGTTTAAACTACTTATCTCACCTTGTGGTAATGGAGGAAATTTCCAGAGCTTCTGCGTCTATTGCCCTGTCTTACGGCGCCAATTCAAACTTGTGTTTAAACAATTTGTATTTAAATGGTACTGAAGAACAGCGCAACAAATACCTGCCTAAATTATGTACGGGTGAACACATTGGCGCCTTAGCCATGTCTGAGCCCGGCGCTGGTTCCGACGTCGTGGGTTCAATGAGTTGCCGAGCGGTAAAAAAAGGCGATAAATGGATCGCTAACGGTAACAAAATGTGGATTACCAACGGGCCAGATGCCCATGTGCTTATTGTCTACATGCGTACTGCTGGGCCTGAAGCCGGTTCAAAATGCATGACGGCTTTTATTATTGAAAAATCTTTCAAAGGGTTCAGTACCGCTCAGAAGCTAGATAAATTAGGTATGCGTGGCTCAAACACCTGTGAATTGGTGTTTGAAGATTGTGAGATTCCAGAAGAAAACGTACTTGGCGA
>DUCA01000067.1 GCA_012960055.1 Cycloclasticus sp. | reverse complement strand
TGTCATCCCCAGACGCCGATTCATCAAAAGAATCATTGCTTTCGTCAATACCATAATAGCCAATGGCAGATCCGCTGATGAAGAGTTTAGGTTTATGTTCGCGGGTCTTAAAGTAGCTAATAAGCTTCTGCGTTGTCTCTAAGCGGCTGTTTACAATACGTTGCTTTTGTTTATCGCTCCATCGCTTATTGGCAATCGGCTCACCCGCCAAATTAATCACACTATTAAAAACAAGCTCATCCTTTAGTTGTTCAAGCTCAACGATGCTTTTAAGGGAAGCTTTTATGGTGTCTGGATGACGTGTCAACACCGTGACATCATGCTTATCTTCCAATAAACGGCGACATAGGGCAGAGCCAATAAAGCCAGTACCACCGGTAACTAATACGTTCATTTTACTGTCCGTGTTATCAATAGCTATTGCTATCTGCCCTTAACGTAGCATCGCATCCAGTTGGTCGGCTATTTCCGTCCAATCGGCATCCTCATCCTTTACTTGTTTTAAAAAAGACGCTTGGGCCGTGCTCCAAAAACTGGCCTTATATAGCTCGATACGTTCGGGCAGGGGTTTGTTAAGTTTGATAAAATCTTTGATTGATTTATCTGTGCTGTCTAGCCCTAATTGATCAAATAACGATGCGATAGAATGAATAGGTGTTTCCATAGCGACCTCCGCTTATCAACGTTTCTGTCTACTCTAAATATACACCTTAAAAGAAAGTCGTGTACGGGCAGAAATAAAATTCTTCTATAAACGGAATTAAGTAAAATGGTTCTAATTCACTTGTCGCTTAAACTCGTTATGGCCATCAGCTCAACCATCAATAAAGTGTCGATTAATATTTCCGATATGGATAGGCATTATTATCAACAACATAATCTAACAGTAGCGCAACACCCCTCAGAAAACGAGTTTCGTTTTATGATTCGTTTGGTTGCGTTTATGGCGAATGCAGATGAACGATTAAGTTTTACTAAAGGCTTATCCACCGATGATGAGCCGGAGCTTTGGCGAAAATCGCTAACGGATGAAATTGAGCTTTGGGTTGATTTAGGGCAGCCAGATGAGAAGCGAATTCGTAAAGCGTGTGGACGCTCTAAACAGGTGATTATTTATACCTATCACGAAGGCAAAGCCTCCGTTTGGTGGCAACAGCAACGCGATAAATTGGCGCGCTTTAAGAACCTAAGCGTTTTTCATATTGATGCTGACGGTGTAGAGGCTATGGTTAAGCGAACCATGTCGTTGCAATGCAGTATTCAAGACGGTGAGATGTATTTGTCGGATGATGATTTGAATGTTGTTGTTAGGGTTGAGGCGTATTCATAAGGTTTTTATTGTTCATTTTTTGCGTTGCAAAAAAACGAACCCAACAAACAGTCCTCTTTCCATTGGTATTTTGTACTAAGCTCGTCCGCTAAACGTTGCAAACTCGCTGTGCTCAAACAAGCAAAGTTTTAAATGCAGCCTTCGTTAAGTGCAAAATCAAAAATTTCACGAAGGGGGGGGAGGAGCAGACCGCGTGTAATGGGCGTGTGCGTAACCTCCCTTTATCACCTTAAGCGTTATTGTTTTTTCGAAATAGGGTGGGCGTTGTTTTAAAGCTGAATTGAAGTGGATTTTTCGCTTCAATGAAACTTATGCCCTTTGGCTAGGGCGTAGTGAGTTGAGCTCCTGCTCGAAAAATAACTAATTCTGCGATTAGGTTGCCTTTTCCTTTCGTCCTGTTTTTAGTCGAATGGCGGATTGTTTGTTATCCGCAAATACGAGACTTATACCTTGGGTGCTTTTGGGTATACAAAAGAAATGAACGCCCTCGCGGTAGCGAATAAAGAAATCCCTCTTTGATACAGCAAACCAATTTGCTAAAATACCCCCTTCGGCACTGGATTTACGTTCCAGCCAGCTAAACAAGGAAAACTATGAAAGATCAAGAATACGTTGTGTGTGCGCTTTACCATTTTGTCCGTCTGGATAACCACGGCGCTCTAAAACAACCACTCCTCAAATTAATGAACCACCACGGTGTTAAAGGTACGTTGTTGCTAGCTGCCGAGGGCATCAATGGCACGATTGCAGGTAAGCGCAAGGCGATTGACCATTTATTGCAGTGGTTACGAAGCAAAGATGAATTCAAAAATTTGGTGCATAAAGAATCGTATGTAGAAGCGCAGCCGTTTAACCGCACCAAAGTGAAGTTTAAAAAAGAAATTGTAACGATGGGTGTGGAAAATATTGATCCGAACCACATTGTGGGTACGTATGTTAAACCGAAAGATTGGAACGCATTAATCACTGAACCAGATGTATTGTTGGTGGATACTCGTAATGATTATGAAGTGTCGATTGGTACGTTTAAGGGCGCCTTAAACCCTGAGACGGAAACCTTTCGTGAATTCCCCGCCTACGTTAAAGAAAATCTCGATACCACGAAGCATAAAAAAGTGGCGATGTTTTGCACCGGGGGTATTCGCTGTGAAAAATCTACAGCGTATCTAAAACAACAAGGCTTTGATGAGGTGTATCACCTTGAGGGCGGTATTCTTAAATACCTAGAAGAAGTACCGCTAGACGACACGCAATGGGAAGGCGAATGCTTTGTGTTCGATAACCGCGTGTCGGTTGATCATAACCTTGATAAAGGCCAATACGACCAGTGTTACGGTTGCAGAATGCCGATTACTGAGCAAGATAAACTGCATAAGCATTATCAGCAGGGAATCAGTTGTCATCATTGTTTTGAGAAAACGGACGATGAGCAAAAGGCACGCTACATTGAGCGTCAGCATCAAATTGAATTAGCTAAACAACGCGGAGAAGAACACATTGGCGGTGAGATGAAAGAGCTAATTGAACAGCACCGAAAAGAGAAGGTGGATAAAAAACGTTCGGAGCAACAAAAGCCAGGCGCTGAAACATGTTGATTTCGAAAGATAAAGATCCGATTGGCGCGGCATTATTGGATTTTTTTCAATCGAAAGAAGATACGCCTATTGCTGTAAAAATGGATATTGCGGACGAGGATGTTTTACCGCCCAGCTATTTTTTCAGGTCATACGATGAATGCCCAGAGCTTGAGCAGCTAGCACTTCAACAGGCGCGAGGTAAGATATTAGACGTGGGCGCTGGGGCAGGTTCACACAGCCTTTATTTGCAAGAACAAGGCTTGGATATTACGGCGATAGATGTGTCGCCACATTCAGTTGATGTGATGCAACAGCGTGGTATTAAACATGTCGAGTTGATTGATTTTTATGATTACCAAGGCGGTTCATTCGACACATTATTATTGTTAATGAACGGTATCGGTTTGGTGCAAAACTTGGATGGGTTTGAACAATTTTTTGCCCATGCACGAACGTTGTTATCAGCTGATGGGCAGAT
This sequence comes from Cycloclasticus sp., assembly GCA_012960055.1. Taxonomy (GTDB): domain Bacteria; phylum Pseudomonadota; class Gammaproteobacteria; order Methylococcales; family Cycloclasticaceae; genus Cycloclasticus. The sequence goes on along the minus strand of DUCA01000067.1, from coordinate 2,384 downwards.
TATTTTAGATAGCTCTGACCTCATCTATATGTTTGAGGCGGAGGACGGCTCTTATGTCATTGATTTGAGCAGTAAATACCACGGTGAGGTGACGTTTAATTTGTCTTATAAAGACATTGTCGGTAAACCTTTTGATTGGCTTTATGTTGCCGAAGAGTTGTTGCAAGATGCTGCAGAAGCGAATGGTTTTAATTGCGAGATTATTAAGCAAGGGCCGCATTACGATTACCTAGCCAAACTAACCGTCAAAGATCAATAGAATGGAGTTTAAAATGGATACCCAAGGCACCACTAAGGTAGGTATTACTGATATAAAAATGCCATTCTTATCGATGGTTGTTTTTTTAGTAAAGTTATCAATTGCGGCTATTCCGGCGTTCATCATTATGTCTATCGTCGCCAGTATTTTGTTCGCTATTTTTGGAACGGCAGTGCATACCGGCATGATGTTATAGTCTGCCGTTTTAATGATAGTTAGTATTAACTATTTGGCGTTAATAATAGCCTGAAATAAGCGGGTAAAAACACAAAGATATTTTGTGCATAACGAACAAGCGACATGCGACCATCTGGCTGATCTTCTTAGCCAAATAACAACTCATCTAGAAGAATTGAACACCCCGATGCGGTGAGCCATATTGATCATTGGAAATCGGTGCTCAGTGGGCCGGTTCCAGAAAAGGACATTGGTGCGATCGAAGTTATCGCCGAAATGGGTCGGGATGTTATCCCCAATGGCCCGCAAATTCCTAAACCGGGTTGTACCTCATATATTACAACGGCAGCTACCGACATGGGTTCAATCGCTACGTTAGCTGGCATAGTGGCATCGCCACAACGCGTTGGCATCACGGCGTTTAATCACTTAGAAGGCTTGTCTTTAACGTGGTTGGCGGAAATGTTTGGCTTACCCAGTGGTATGCAAGGTATCTTTAGTAGCGGTGGTTCAACTGCCAATTTGATTGGCTTAGGTGCGGCCAGGCAGTGGGTATTTCAACAGATTGGTATTGATGCCGCTGCTGACGGTGTGCAACGCGCGTGTAAGGTTTATGCCACGCAACAAAGTCATCACACCATTCACCGGTCTGTTGCTGTGTTAGGCATGGGGCGCAATGCGGTGGTGCACATTGAGGTTGACGACAATATGCGGATGTTGCCAGATGCTTTGAGGAAACAGCTGCAAGCCGATAGAGCATTGGATGCGCTGCCAGTGGCAATTGTCGCCAATGCCGGTAGTACTAACACCGGCTCAATTGACCCCTTACAAACCATCGGTGAAATTGCGCGTGAATATAATATTTGGTTCCACATAGACGGTGCGTATGGCTTACCCGGCACCTTGGATTCCAAAAAACATGATTTATATCAAGGCATAGCATTGGCCGATTCTATTACGGTGGATGCGCATAAGTGGCTGGGTGCGGCTGTCGGTATTGGAGCAACCTTTGTGCGCGACCACGCGTCACTGCGTAATACCTTTACGCAAGGCGATGCGGACTACCTTAAAAACTCAACAGCGGCTGAAGAAGAGATTGAAAACTCAATGGATTCAGTGGGTTTTGCTTACCATGATTTAGGTGTCGAGCTATCTGCTCCCACACGGGGCGCGATTGTATGGGCGCTGATTCGTGAAATAGGCGTTGAGGGGATGAAGGCGCGTATTTGCCGGCATAATGAAATGGCTAGGCGAGTGGCTGATCAGGCTAAACAACACCCGCATTTAGAGCTTGCATTAGAGCCGACGCTATCTATTTGTTGCTTCCGTTACGTGCACGAAAAGGCTGACGATTTAAATGCGCTTAATAAACAAATTCACCGGCAATTGATGAAACACGGCGTGAATATCCCCAGTACCACGATGGTGGGTGATAAGTTTGTGATTAGACCGTGTTTTTTGGGTGCCAGAACGGATTGGCATCACGCGGATGATTTAGTCAATGAAGTCATCGACATAGGTAACAAAATCATGTCAAATGACAGTTGAAGTGGCAGGTTAAAAACACCAAAACAGGCGAGTTATGATGGGCAAACGTTTTAACCGTTGGCAAAAAGCCATTGCTCGAACGCGCGGTTGGTTAGAGGAATAACGATTTATTCATCCAACAGTCTATCGCATTGGCATAGGACTCAAAATATTTAACGTCGCCGGAGATAAATCAAGCGCCCACGTTTGCAGTAATTTCTTGCCAATTCTTATTGCCATAAATGGCAGCTTGATCGAATTCACTATGAGCAAAGGACAAGGCAGCAAAAAAGCCGCCAACAAAGGCTTAGGTAGTTAGGCGGAGCGGGGTAGTCGTTTTGGGTTTAATTAAAGGGCAGCGTGCCTTTTAATTATAGGGGGCTGTCCCAGTTTAATTCCACAACTCGGTTTTATCTCCATT